>JAUXJX010000293.1 GCA_030624545.1 Bacteroidota bacterium
ATAAGACATAACCGCCCTTCGGACCCTGAATGGATTTAATCATGCCGGCGCGAGTCAATTGCTGCAGGATTTTCGCCAACAGCTCGCGAGGGATATTTGCACATTCGGCAATCTCCTTAGCGGGACAAATCTCATCACCGGTTTTCTCGTAGATATGTTTGAGCGCGATCAGCCCGTATTCCACTTTTTTCGTCAGGCGCAGCATGAATCTAATCTACCTCGCAAATGATGAACCAATAGTATCCTAATTGCTTATCTAACTTAACTTTTCTATATCTTTCAACTTTGTGTCTTCGTGACTTTGTGGCTATGAATTATTCAGGCTAAATACTGTGTTTACCCATTCGCTTTGTTCAATAAAAGAAGGATGGCCGACCACCATCCTTTGGATGAAATCCTTCTAAGGGCTTCGTTTGTAAACCATGACAGCGCTACATGGCTCACCCCATAAAATGCGGCTAGCATAGGGCGCCAGGTTTGCCACAAGCGAAAGGTATGCCCAAGTAGGCACAGGCACGCTATCGCAGCCTTTCACAACCACCTTCAGGTCCTGGTAAGATTTCCAATCGATCTCGTCGATTTTTTCACGAAAGCTGTTTTCCCGTATAATCCCGCCATCGAAAAAATCCGTTATGTCTATGACGCTGGTTTTTGGAACGGATTGAACCTGACCCATATGCCGATCTTTCTAAGCTGAGAATGATTGACCGCAGCCGCAGGTGCGGGTTGCATTCGGATTATTGAAAGTGAAACCGGCACCGTTGAGACCATCCGAAAAATCCAGGACGGTTCCGCTAAGATAAAGCGAACTGCCAAGATCCATAAAAACACGAATTCCGTTATTTTCGATGACCTTGTCTCCCGCTTCTGGCTCCTCCGACAGATCCATGGAATAGCTAAGTCCGGAGCAGCCTCCGCCTTTCACTGCAACCTTGAGGCCGTGCCCCTTCTTGCTTTCTCTTTCCATAATCTCCAGGAGCTGATCCCTGGCGTTGTCAGTTATTTCAATCATTTGGACTCCTAAAAACCCGTTAACAAAGCAAATTTCACATCAAATAGAATCTTTTAGATCTCATGTCAATATTCGACAATACCCGCCCTTTATTAACCAGACTTATTTAGTCGTATATAAACTAAGAAAGATTTTCAGTCTTGTCAAGTCTTAATAGTTGCGATTCTGATTTCGAAGTTCTCCTTTTCGGCCCAGCGCTATGATTCGGTTACTTCAGCGGCGATCATTGAATTAAGGGCCGCTTCAGGAATGTTCCTGAAGCTGAGAAGCCGATAAAGTACTTCTCCAATTTTGCTGTTCGGTGTAGAAGCTCCGGCAGTGATGCCAATCTTCAAAGAGCCGTTTGGGAGCCAGTCCCGCTCAACGACCACCTTATTCTTGAAGGGCAGCTTGTGTTTGATTTCATCGGCGCTGACCAGGGATTCATCGCCTGCAATGTGAAAGGAGTGGTTTTTTTCAGTTGCGATCTCAGCCAGATGCCCCGTATTGCTGCTGTTAAAGCCACCTATGATCAACATCAAATCAAGATGCTTTGAGTTCAGAAGTTCGATGATTGCGTCCTGCCGATCCTGGGTGGCGCTGCAAATCGTGTCGAAGCTGCGAAACCGCTTCCCGGTCTCCTCTTTGCCATAACGGTTGATGAATGCCTCTTCTAACATGCCGGCGATCTCGAGTGACTCGGAGCTGAGCATTGTGGTTTGGTTTGCGCACCCAACCCTTTGCAGGTCCAGGTCAGGATTGAATCCGGGCGAACCGGCCTTTCCCAACATCTCCATCAAAGCTTCAGAGCCAATCTTGCCCTCGATGAAATCGCAAATAATTTGAGCTTCCGATTTGTCGAAAACAACAAGAAATCTGCCACCGGGATACTTGGATACGTGCGACCAGGTTGCCTGCGTTTCCTCATGAGCATATTTCCCATGCACGATTACTGTAAATCCTTCTTGGGCGTATTGTTCCACTCGCTTCCACACCGAAAGCACCGACCCGCAGGTCGTGTCTACCAAAATGCAATTCCTCGTCTTGAGGCGTTCGAGGGTCTCATGGTGCACGCCGAATGCCGGAATGATCACGACGTCTTCAGGCTGCAAAAACGAAAAATCTATGCTCTCTTGATTCAGACCATCTAATATCTCAATACGCATTCGGTTGATCTGGCTATTCACGAACGGGTTGTGTATGATTTCACCGATCAGGTAGATATTGCGGTCGGGAAATTTGACCCGGGTTTGATAGGCGTATTCGACGGCGCGATCAACGCCATAGCAAAAACCGAAGTCCTGCGCCAGGTACACATGAACGTCCCCGAATTGCATCTCGTTCCCATGCGAGATCAGGTAGGTTATCAACTCGCTGTGATAATGTTGCTGTATGTCGCCCTTTACTTCCTTTTTAAGTCCGAAGCCTTTGCGATATAAGACAGATTCTGTTTCCATTCGCTCCTCAGTTTGGGCAAATGAGCTATCCGTATTGCGCGCTCATCAATATGCGATCGATTCTTTTCAATTGCTCGTGACCCAGCTCGATTTCGAAGGCCGCAGCCGTCTCTTCAATCTGGTCAGGCCGCTTGGCACCAACGATTGCCGAAGTGACCGCAGGGTGGGCGAGCACCCAGGCAATGGCCAATTGTGCAATGGTACTGCCTAGTTCTTCGGCATACTCCCTCAACGCCATAACGGCTTCAATATTACGCTCAAAAGCACCCGGCTTGAGCAAGAAATACTCCCTGCGCAAATCGCTTTGTGGAAATTGTACCGGTTCGGTGAATTTCCCCGTCAGAAGTCCGCGGGCCATGGGGCTATACGGTATGACGCCAATGTTTTTCTCCTGGCAGAAAGGTAAAAGCTGAACTTCCGTATATCTATACAACAAATTTAGAGGGGGCTGGAGGGAAACGACAGGGCCGTATTTGAGATAATCCTCGATCTGTTCCGGAGTCTGGTTCGAAAGGCCGATATGTCTGACCTTGCCCTTTTCCACACACTCCATCAATGTCTCCATGGCCTCACGAATGGGCGTGCCGTCATCCGGCCTGTGGATTTGGTAAAGATCGATCACGTCACGATTGAGCCGTCTCAGGCTTCCCTCCACCGAGCGGAGTATATATTCGCGACTCAAATCCCCGCGGATGGCGCCCTTTTCATCCCTGCGGTTACCTACCTTTGTGGCAATTATTACGTCGTTCTTGGGCGAACCGAGGGCTCTGGCGAGGATCTCCTCAGAGTGACCGTCGCCATAAACATCGGCGGTATCGAAAAAATTAATGCCGAGTTCCAGAGCACGCCGAACGGCCGCAATGGATTCTTGGTCGTCGACGTCGTCTCCCCAACCCCCTTTGCCAATGGCCCAGCAGCCAAAGCAAATGGTCGACACCATCAAGCTTGAGGCGCCCAGTCTCCTATGCTTCAAGGAACATCCCCACTACTTTAGCTTCTCCACACCAGCCTTAATTTCGTCTTCCTCCGGAAAGCGGTGCATCTGTTTTTTGGAAAAGATAAGATTGTTGTTAAGCGTCACTTCGAAGACGCCGCCTCTGCCTTCAATCAACTTTGGCTCGACACCATATTCACTCTTTATATAGGCCGCCAACCTGGCGGCGTTTGGATAATAGTTTCACTCGCCGCAATATTCGATTTCGAACTGCATAATACCTCCATTTTTTTTAGAATTAGATTTACAATATAGAATACGGGCTGCCAAATTGCAATGATAAGCAGCACACGATTGCATTAGTCAGGATGGATGTATGGTTTCGAAAGATTTGTTGAAGCCAAATCATTGCATCTTCGATACGCAAGGGATAAAGTTGTCGGCAACGTAGATGCTGACATTAGGTTTAGTATCTGACTGAAAATAGCGAAACGGTTTCCGTCGGGGCTTACCGAGCCCGCCCCGATTTTCTCCGCAAACGTCAGGAACCACAATGGCTTTTCATGATCCCTGAATAATATTGCGCTTCCTTGGTCTTGTCCCGCTTCAGGCATCCCTGGATCATAATCTGGCACTTTTGCCGAAGCAC
>JAUXJX010000554.1 GCA_030624545.1 Bacteroidota bacterium
AACATATTTTCTCTCCCAATTTGTTATGCAAATTACTTAAAGGCGAATTTAATCTCCTGAACACTCACTCCAAGTGTGGCTTCAGATATCTCATCCAGTTTGTTCTCAGGCCCTTTAAAATGAAAAGTGCGGTGGATATGAGATAAACTCTCGCCCGGCTTGAGTTCTGCCGCGCGAGAGGACGTTTCCAATTCATAAAATGGGCCAAGCGGTTTTGCGCCCGGCTCGGGCGGACCATCATTGTAGCTGTTCACCACATCGCCGCCATAGGGTTTTGACTGGATCTCCCACATCGAATTTACATAATCCACGGCTCCTTCCGGTTTGGTGTACTGAACCAGCGTTAGTACCTGGTTCGTCTCATCATAGCTTCCCAGTATCGGTTTGGCTCTCTGGGGAGAAAGTCCAATTTTGCCGCGATATTTTCCATCCCCTTTGAAATAAAGCATACCTTTGGCGATAGCCAGCCGATCAGATGGGACTTTCCCGAAGTATGTGTCGTTAACAATGGGACCCAGATTTTCTTCATCGCCGTCGCGAAACGGAATCACTACGGTGGTAGTTGGAGAGGGATTGAACATGCCCAATATCCATATGCTGAGCAATCCGCTTTCCTTCTCCCAGGCCGTCCGGCCAGTATTTGTGATTTTGTTATCAGACTGATAAGCCACCGCCTGAATTGCAGCATCAGGAGAGATTCCTAATTTGATGGCCATTTCTGAGAAGCCAAGCAATCGAATTTCCCTTTCCACTTCCAAATTGAATTGGGTTCCGGAATAATTCTCCAGCCGGATCGATTTCTTGAAAGATGCTCCATCTCCATCCCTGGCCACCAGATCAAACGGCTCCGTATCGATGGCTGAAGGTGTATACCAATTACCCAAATCAAAAGGAAAATCTTTCTTGAAGAAGATGCCGAATTGGCCTGCTTCCGGACCAAGCCAGAACCGGTCTTCGCCTCCGTACGGATTAAAATGGGGAAGAATTTCGCCGGATGCGATGAGTTTCTTATTGATCCAGCCAAGGCTCAAACCGCCAGGTCCGGCCAGAGTGCTGGTCATCACACGTGCCTGCATATTGGGGATAACGACAACCTGAGCCGTGCCGGCAGAATCTGTTAACACCACAACATCCGTGTGCCGGGACAAGAACGAAAGGTCTTCACTAAATGTCGGCTGCTTTGTTTCCATAGTCTCCTCAATTGGGCCACAAGATAGAGCTAGGAGCAGAATTATAATACTCATCTTAATCATCATGCTTTTCCTTGACTTGATTGTAAATTCAAAACGATCAGATCTTGCCATTCAATCAGGATGCCCTCACATATTCTCCACACCAAATTTGGCCGCAAACCGTTCGGACTGTCGTTTTGCCTGCCAATTACAAATATCCCAGAGATTAGCTACCGGCATATTGGTATAGGTCAGGGTCTGGAGATAGGGGGGTGGACCAAACTCGGGCGTCAAACTCGTCACTGCCAGGCCACGCCGTTTTTGCGCAGCCCAGATCATATTCCCCCATTGCTCATGCGCCTCTAAGTGTTTTTTATATTCCGGGGCTCTTGGATCCGGCACCTGCGGGCCTTCATCATAGCCCACCCGTGCATGCAGGTGGATGGCTCTATCGGCGCATTGTTTGATAATCTCTGTTTGATCATCAATTAGTCGTTCACACACGCATACCCAGTGACTGAAATCACAGCACAATTTCAACTCGTCAAATCGATCCAAGAGGCTTGCGGTGATCCAGGGATTGAAAAGAATTCGGCCGCGGTGAGTTTCATGAGCAATTGAAACGCCATGCTTGCTTTCGACTTCGAGCGCTCCCTCAAAAAAACGCGAGCTTTGTTCCTCGCTCCATGCATCCACACCGCTATGACAATTGATAAGGGTTGGTTCAAAGGGGAGGGTTTCTGCAATCTGCTTTTCGAAGGAGGAGAGGTGTTCATCCACGGTCTTGCCTGCTGTGAATATCATCGCTATGAAGCGGAAATCGGACAGCCTTAATAGTTCACCAAACCGGCGCCGTTCATCCTCGGAAGGCAAAAGGTGCGTTTCGATGCCATGATAGCCATTTTCTTTTATCTTAGGGAATACCGTTTCCCAGGGTTCGTCAACGCCCCATAAATGACGGTAGAGCATTAATCTCATTGGATCACCTCTTTATGTGATGAATTCCTTGTTGCCGACGATCGGATTTTGTTATTGTACTTGGATTCCCGATATTTTCGCTAGTTAGCGACGCTATATTTCCAAAAACCTTGACATTCCCAATATAATTTTATAACCATAAGTGTCTTTTTCCAAGATAGATTTACATCTGCATTTTTACAAGAATAAACTGGAAGCGAATGCTCCGTTTCTATCTTAAAGCTCTGGCAGCCGTAATCTGCTTGAGAAAGTCAGACATGACCCTCAAAAATAAAGCTCAAAAAGTTCAGGAACCTTACCATGGAACGACGACATTTTTTTAAGCTATTTGGATTAACAACCAGTGCGATCACATTGTCATCCTGGGAATTCATTGAATCGAGTTTACTTGCAGATCCGGAATTCGATAAAACCAGGGCTCTGAGCCAAAT
>JAUXJX010000066.1 GCA_030624545.1 Bacteroidota bacterium
CGATTGTTGTCGTGGCCGATATAATGATGATACAACCACGGCAGGCCGGCGCCTTCAAACTCTGTTCCCACAGTCTGGTTGTACCAGTCGGTCACCATGACTTCGCCGTCGGGATTGAAGCATGGGATCATGATGGCGATGGTGTTGTCCAGGATGCGGAGCATTTCTTCGTCATCCCGCGTCACCATATCGTAGGTCAATTCCGCTGCCGCTTGACTCGCCGCCACCTCCGACGAGTGGAGCCCGAACGACTGCACGACCACCGCCTTGCCCTGGGCAATGGCCCGGTTGATTTCCGACTCCGGTACACCGCGCGGATCGCTCAAGGTGGCGTTCACTCGACGCAATTCATCCAATCTTGACAGGTTCTCCGGAGACGAGATGAACAAAACCAGAAAAGGATTGCCCAGGGTGGATGGCCCCATGTCCACGACCTTTAGCCTCGGGCTTTCGTTGCCGAGCAGGTTGTAATACTCGACGAGTTTGTCCCATCGCGCGAGCTTGCGATCAGCGCCCATTTCGAAGCCGAAGAAGCTCTCCGGCGAAGGGATTTGTTGGCCCAGGGCCTCCGCAGGCCAGTATGCGAGTTCCGATAGTACGATGGTCAAGGCAAGAAAAAGAACGACAAGTCGGTCAGGGAAATGTTTTGGTTTCATAGAACGCTCCTAGAGGCGGTTTTTAATCTAAACTAGCCAGGAACATTGTTGAAAACAAGCAAAATCCGGGGTCCTATCAGGGTAAGAGAATTATTTTCGGCTCACCTTCGCTCACGGATAATACTCATAGTCTGCAAGTCTTTTTCCATAACGAAACTCAATCCGCCTTTGCGGAGTTCTACTCAATCTTCCGAATCGTTTGTGCTCGCGCCAAGACGCAAAGGCGCCAAGGTTCTTAGGCTGTTTTACGCTATGTTCATGACCTTCCAGTGCTGTCATTCGCGCGTGAATTAAGCGGGAATCTGCTACTTTTCTCATTGGATTCCCGACAAAAGCGAGACTTCCTCCAAAGTGGACATAGGGATATTGCCAGTCACCAAGTTGTGGATGATTGCCGGTTATGTGAACCTTTGCAGCAAACGATGTTGGTTTTGAAAGGACGCGAAATATGACTTTCTTGTCCGAAGTGTCTCGTTGCGCATAACCAACGAGTGGAATTATCACAAATGCGAAAAGGACACACTTTCTTATCATTGCAAAGCTCTATGACTTTTCATGACCGTGATAGAAATATAATCAACCTGCAGCCTGCGGTCAATCATCTTATCAACTTTAATCCACGGGGGCAAGAAATTAGGACTATCTTAAAATCAGTTGCTATTTGACTGCAAAGCCCAGTTAGCCTGCCTGCCCTGATTACAATATGCGAGCAGATTCTTTCTGCAACAGCCTGCGCAGGCTGGGAGCGTCATGTTTGTTAAATTGTTCGGCAACATAATTTCTAATCCCGAATGGGTGAAAGGCTACATACAACCCCGATGGGGCTGGATTTTGTTTTGGTATTTGAACCTCTATAAACATATCGCCACTACTTGGCTGAAAAGCCGAAAAACAATAACATATAATCAATGGATTGTTCGATTTGTGCAACCAACTCTTAGAAGGACCCGAAATCATTACATCGGATTGTTGTCAGGTGTTGTCTCCGGGTACTTTATAGTACTCCCAGATTCGATTTGATAGCGGTGCGATTAAGGCGAGAAAAATTTGAAGAGCGTGGGTTAGCGTTTGTTGAAAATGTCTGAACCGCTGATTCACCACTGATTATGTCGATTGCGCTGGCTGTATCTGTGAAATCATTCAGTCAGCGCGAATCTGTGGTTCAGACGACGTCGTTGCGAGGCCTCCCCCCTACCTCTTCCTGATATAAATACTTCCATTATAAGTCGAAAAATGCATTTCCGGCCCGCCGCCGTTGAGTTCACCATACATAGTGCCTTCCAGTCGAACCTTATATTTGCCGCCCCTTTCGCGCTCATCCTCCTCGATTTTGCGGATGGTGCGTTTGATGTCAATTTCGAAATCACTGTAAATGCTGCCGTTTTCGGTTTTCAGTTTCACATTGGCTTTGACGTCCTCGGGAAAGGTCACATCCACTTTGCCGTTGAACGAAACGAATGACATGGCTTTGTCTGGAGTAATTTCATCGAATGACACGACCACGCTGCCATTGGTGGTATTTGCGACAACTGTGCCGGAAACATCGGCAATTCGAATACCGCCGTTGGTGTTGTTGGCTTCGATTTCGCCCCTTACATTCTCTACCACAACATCGCCCCCATTAACGCAGGACAGGCGAAGCGACGTATTCACCGGCACTTCGATCACCAGATCCATTCTCGAATTCCCATGCCCGCGGATCTTCATTACATTATCCTCTTCCTCAATGGTGAATCCCATGCTGGTATTGGGAATGACCCACATTCCTTTTGATTTTTTCCTGCGTCCCTCTTCATCTTGTGTACCCCTGGGCATAGATTCCACTATTACATCATCACCATCATAGCCCCGCACAACGATTCCTCCATACGTGAGGTTGGCTTTCAGCAATCCAGGCTTCGAAGGGTCGCTGAAGGCAATAGAAACACTGTTTGCCCCCTGCTCCTGGGCGTAACCCATGGCTGCCACGGTCATTATGGCGAAAGCAGCCAGCGCAACAACTTTATTCTTCTTCATTTTATCATCCCTTATGTTTTGGATTTAGATTTCACGAATATAAATATCTCCATTAAAAGCATCAAATTTGACATATGGTCCGCCCTTCCCTACTCGAACCATAGCGCCCTTATTACTCTTATAGACATACTTGCCCCTCTTTCGCTTGCCTGTCTCTACGGGTGTGGGTAAATATGTGAAGGGAAAATCGGAGTAGGCTTCTCCATTGAATGTCTTGATTTGCACGTCTGCGGTGAAGCCGGATTGAAAACTCACGTTAATATCCCCGTTGAGTGAGCCAAAGTAGGAGCTGTCTTCAGGATTCTTGGAGAAAGTGATTTCCACCTCTCCGTTCAACGCATAAACTCTGCCGGAACCGCCGACATTCTCCATTTGTATCCCGCCGTTGATGTTTTCTACCTCGTATGCGCCAGTCACATCCTCGATGCGTATTTCGCCTTCATTGACCGTCTTCAGATAGAAATCAGTCTCATAAGGAACCTTGAGCTCGATATCGTAGATCACTTCATAGCCGTAATGGCGCCATCCCCTATGATTGATCGAGCCATCTTGCTTGCGAAATGGACCGTCCACATAAAGTGTGATCGAATTGCCATCCTCATCGATATCAAGTTGCACCTCTTCCTTTGCCCTCTGTAATTTACCCTCGTTCCGGGCGCTGATTTTGTGCATTGCCACCAATTCCACATTCTTCCCATTATAGCCGACAACTTCGATGGAGCCATTCACATTGTCCACAACGACCTCTTTCGGTCCGCTTCCTGTGAACCGCAACGTTTTCCGGATTTCATTTTTCTCGGTCTTCTTCCCGGCAAGTAATGCATGATTCGCCACAAGAAGCAGAATAATTGTAAACAAAACTCCCGGATATCTTTTCATCATAACCTCCATTAGATCAACTGCTCGATACCCCATTGGGCACGCTCTTTGACTGCCGGGTTCACTTCTTCATTTTCCAATAATAGTTTCAGGGTATCTACCACACTCTTCTCTCCGCTTTTGACCAATAGTTCGATCAGTTCGATTTGGATCATGGGAGATCTTTGCTTCGCGATCGCTCCAATGAGTCCCGATTTTACTTGCGGATGACTTGAAAACATGAACAGGGCATCGATGGCTGCGAGCCGGACGTTCACGTTCGGATCGGAATTGAGTGTGGATAGTAATGCATTCAATATTTCGTCATTGGGATTCTCTACTTTTGCGCCGAAGCTGACGCCTCTGAGCCGCTCACTCGGGGAATCCTGGCGCAGCAGCGAAAGGGTCACCAACTGGCGCATGGTGCTGATATCTTGCCGGAGCATGACCATCTCGGAGTTTCCTGCCGGGCCGGGCTGCAGGCGAGTCCCCACGAAAACACCGATAAGCAACAGCGCAGCAGCAAAGCCAACCTGCACCGCCGGTCGGCTTGGCCACCAGCGCTCGATCCATCCGTTTATTACATCTCGCAACTTGGGCCTTTCTTTCGAATGCGACAAGCCTTCGTGATAAGCCGAAAGCATCGTATAGAAGCGCTCGCGCACCGCTCCGCTGGGCTGTTCTACAGGCAGCGCTTCAAGTTTTGTCCAGATCTTCTCCAGGCTGGCGGCCTCCTTGCTGCAGGCGTCGCAGCTCTCCAGATGCTGCCGGACTTCCAATTTTTGCGGCTCTTCGAGCGCACCGATGATGTGATCGGGTAATAGCTCGCTAATTTGGCTGCATTTCATATCGCTTTTTCTCCGGATAGTTCATAGAATATCGATCTTAGATCTTTTATTGCCCGGTGCACCAGCACCTTCACGGTAGATACCGGACAATTCAGCACTTTGGCAATTTCTTCATACTTCATGTCATGGAATCTGCTCAGCACCAGCACCTCTCGCTTTTTAAAGGGCAACCGGTTCAGGGCCGTGCGCAGCAAGGCCGTTTCCTGTCCCGTTTCGAGGTCATCGGTCGGCATGGGGTCCTGGCTGACCGGTTCCATTTTTTCCTCGTCGGCGCTCACTTCCAGCTTGCGTTTTCGGTAATAATCGACACGGGCATTTCGAGCGATTTGATACATCCATGATGTGAATTTGCTCTCACCTCTATAAGTTTTCCTGTGTTTAAGGATGCGGAGAAAAACCTCCTGAACCAGGTCCTCACTTATTTCGCGATTGCCAACAAGCTTCAAGAAGAAGTTGTACAAGGGAACGTGATGTCTTTCAAATAGCAATCCCAACTTATCTACTGCGCCTTCTCTTACCGATAGCATGAGTTCATTGTCTGAAATTGGATTCAAATGCTGTTCGCCTTATCTCTTTGATTCATATGTGTAGACTGAAGGAATCACGAAAGGTTACATTTCTGAAGGGGCTTTTGATATCTCAAACAGTAGTTATTACAAAATAATAACGTAGGCATTCAGCTACAATCAAATTTGAATGTTCGATAGACGGGAGTGGCACAATATTAAAACCGGATTGCTCAAATATACAAATTTTTCTTGCAATCCCCGATTTTTTATTTATCTTCTCACCTTAACGAAATAGAGAATTACATGATACATACAATCACCCACAGCCTGCATCATCATAGCCATCATTGCTCCACCGGTAGTGGGTGAACTATTTTCGCATATAACTAATCAAAGAACAACAGATTATGAAACCCGCTGCCGCACACGCAGCGGGTTTTTTGTTTGCACAAAAACCAGACAATTCAGTGAGTCATGGCATAGAAATAGGATGAGAAGACAATGAACAAGCTTACAGTGGTCATTCCGAAGGGTCGTATTTACAAAAATGTCGTTCACTTATTGAATGAGGCAGGTATTCGAATTGATGTGGATGAACGAATGTATCGTCCGATTGTCAATAATCCGGAAATAGAAATAAAAATCATGAAGCCCCAAAACATTCCCAAACTGCTTGAATTGGGATCGCACGATATTGGCTTTACGGGCCTCGATTGGATCGTGGAATCCGGGGCTAGTGTGCATGAATTGATGGATTTGCGATTTGACCCGGTGAAACTCGTGGCTGCAATTCCGGAGAAGTTGGATGAAGAAGTACTCTTAAGAAGAAGAATCATAGTGGCCTCAGAATACGAAAACATACCAAGAGAATTCCTGGACAAACGTGGTTTCAATTATGTGTTTTTGCGAACCTATGGCGCCACGGAAGTTTTCCCTCCCGATGACGCGGATATGATTATCGATAACACCTCCACTGGCCGCACGTTGACGGAACACCAACTAAAGATCGTTGCCAATATTATGGATTCTTCCACTCGTTTCGTGGCCAATAAGCACAGCCTGGCGGACCCCTGGAAGCACGAAAAGATCTCTCAGTTGGTCATGTTGTTTCAATCCATTCTGGATGCTCGGGAGCGGGTGATGCTTGAAATGAACATTCCATCAGATAGAATGGAAGAGATCGTGCAAGGCCTGCCCTGCATGCGCTCCCCAACAGTGGCTCCGTTGCACGGTAGCCAAGGCTATGCAGTAAAAATAGCCATAAAAAAGCAACAAGCCATTGACATAATCCCGCAATTAAAAAAAATGGGCGCCACCGATATTTTGGAATATGAAATCAGGAAGGTAGTGGTGTAATGCAGGCGAGAAGGTCCGTTGCAGAGGCTCTTCCCTACCCCTCGCTGCCAAGAGCTCGAAAAAGCAAGATCCGCATGGATTTGAATGAAAGCGCCTGGGGCTGTTCGCCAAAAGTACTGGAAGCCATTCGTAACGTGGATAGCCGGGAGGTTAGCGCCTATCCGGATTACCAGGATTTTGCCGAAAGAATCGCCATCCACTTCCAGATTAGTCCTGAAAACATTGTCATAACCAATGGCGCTGACGACGGCATTCGAGCGGTTATGCAGACCTACATCGAAGACGGTGATCAGGCCCTTATGATGGAACCGAGCTTTGGCATGATTCCCATTCAGGCGAAGGTAATGGGCGCCGAAGTTCATTCCATCTTATACCAGTCGAATTTCTCCTTTCCCATCGATCAGTTTCTCGAGGCAATCAATGCGGATGTCCGTGTGATTGCCCTCGTCCGCCCTGACAGCCCAACGGGGACCGTCATATCCCAATCCGATGTAATCCATATTTTGAGAGCCGCTCCGGAGAGCATCATTTTGTTGGATGAGACATACCACCATTTCATAAAAGAAACCTGCATCGATCTGATCAAAGAATTCCATAATCTGGTGGTCCTTCAATCATTTTCAAAGGCATATGGATTGGCAGGTTTACGACTCGGATTTGTGGCGAGCTATGAGAAAAACATTCAACAGTTGAACAAGGTAAATCCTCCTTTTGCAACAAACACTGTCGCCATAAAGGCGGGGTTGGCGGCAATGAGTGATTCACACCATTTGAAGCGTATTATCGAAGAGATGGAATATGAAAAGGCATTCTTGGTGGAAGAGCTGACTCGAATGGGTCTGGAGGTGCGCAATACCCGGGCCAATTTCGTGCTGTTAAGAGTGGGTGCTCAGGCAGATGTTATTCATCAAGAGCTCGTGGAAAAAAACATTCTGGTTAAGAATCTCAATCGGCTGCCTTTGTTGAATGGACATTTCCGCGTCTCTATTTCAACACGAAATGAAAATGAAATGTTTCTGCAGGCATTAAGAGAGGTGTTACCTTGAGGAAAGCAAGCATCAAAAGAAATACGAGAGAAACGCAAATCAAAATCGACCTGAACATCGATGGCTCAGGCAAGAGCTCGATTACTTCGGAAATCGGATTTTTGAATCATATGCTAGAAACCTTTGCCAAGCACGGGATCTTCGACCTAAAGGTAGAAATCCGCGGTGATCTGCACGTGGATCAACATCATACCACAGAAGACACGGGGATTGTGCTTGGGGATGCTTTCAAAAAGGCACTGGGGGACAAACGAGGGATAAGGCGAGCAGGATACTTCATCTATCCCATGGATGAAGCGCTGGCTATGGTGGCCATTGATATATCCGGCCGATCCTTCCTAAAATGGGACGTCGAATTTGCAGACAAAAAGGTCGGGGATTTGGATGTTGAGCTGCTAGAAGATTTTTTTCTGGCATTTGCAAATGCTCTGGGCGCGAACCTTCATGTACGCGTTGAATACGGGCGTTCCGACCATCATAAAGCGGAGGCGATCTTTAAGGCGCTCGCAAAATCCATGAAGATGGCTTGCGAAATTGAACCTCGGCTAAAGGACGATGTCCCAAGCACGAAAGGAGTATTATGATTGGAATCATCGACTACGGCGCCGGAAACCTGCGATCTGTGAAAAGGGCCTTGGATTTTCTTGAGGTTGACAGCTGCATCATTCAATCCGCCGACCAGTTTGACGGTTTGAAAAAAG
>JAUXJX010000081.1 GCA_030624545.1 Bacteroidota bacterium
AATGAAGAGTCAATCGAATGGCCCCAGTTTGAAGGGAAGGAGATGGCAGACCTCATCGCTTATCTCTATTTTCTCGGCTTCGAGGATACGCCCGGCGACCTGCGGCTGGGCGAAGAGGTATTCATAGATAAAGGCTGTGCAGGTTGTCATGAAGAAGGGGGGGGCATTGGGCCGGACTTAGCCACCTTGAGGCGGTTCGGCTCCCCTATTCGCATGATCCAGTTGATGTGGAACCATGCTCCCAAAATGGAGGATTTGCTCTTATCGCAAAATGAAGAGTGGCCCAAGCTGACGACAAAAGAAATGCAGGATTTGTATGCCTATCTGCGCTCTCAACTTAATAAGAACTGAGAAAAGGTCATTCTAAGGCGCAAACAGACTTAAGCTGCCTTGGCAGTACGAATAGAGGAAAAGAGCATGATTGATTTACTAAGAGAGGCCAGGCTGTTCAAAGAATGTACGTCCGAGGAGCTGGAAGACATTGCCAGTATATGCCACAAGATAGCGTTTAAGAATGGAGAATATGTTTTTTCGGCCAATACCCCGGCTGAATTTTTGTACCTGGTACAAGATGGAGCCATTGACCTCCGCTTTTTGGTGAGTCACTATTCTGCCTCAAAAGAAATGACTATCGATCGCAAGTTCAAAGGTGATGCTTTCGGCTGGTCCGCCTTAACGGAACCCCATGTCTATACTCTTTCGGCTTTAGCGGTGAAGGATACCGAACTTTTGAGGATTGGCGAGAAAGATATGATGAGGCTGTGTAAAGAGAATAGTCATTTGGGATATGTCCTGATGAAAACAATCGCCGAAATCATTGGCGAACGATTCGATCTGGTTCAAAAGCTTTTGATTGACGTTATCCAAAAAAGCCTCAGTGAAAAGGAGCGTTAGAATTTTGCTCGCGGGAGGAAGAGCATTTTTCAAAAGCATCAGCCTATTGACTTTTTGTCACGGAGTCGAAAAAAAACGACACTTGTCATTCTGGAAGAATCCTCTTAAAAAACAGCATCTTACATACGCCAAAAAAAGATTCCTCCTGAATGACATGAAGTTGCTATCTTTTGTGTTTTGATCGTTTTCTTAATTTTTGCACAGCCTTCAAATCTCAGGGCTTGTATCATTTGCCGTTTCGGACAGTGTTATGGGCAGCTTGCCACGAAAAGTCAGAAGAACCAAGGCCTTATATTACATGGCACATATAATTAAGGATACAGCACAGCAATACAAAAACCAAATAAGCGAGGCGGTTATGTTGACAGAAAACAAACGCCGAACAAATCCCTATTATTATGCTGTATGGATTGCACTTATAATGTTGGTGCTTTGCTTCGATTCAATTTATGCGCAGGTATCTTCTTCGAAGCAGTCACCCTGGGAAGGGCGGGCGGTTTTTCGTGATAAGGGATGTATAGAGTGCCATACCGTCTATGGCAGAGATGAAAAAGACGGACCAGACCTGGGCAGAAGAAAATTCTATGGCACCCACCTCGAATTAGCTGCGTTGATGTGGAATCATTTCCCGAAAATGTTCAAGAAGATGCAAAAGGCAGGTTTCAGATTCAAAGAATTTGATGAAGAAGAAATGGCCAAGCTTCTGGCCTATTTTTCCTTTATACGATACATTGGCGAGCCCGGCAGCGAACGTAAGGGCCGCAAGCTCCTGGAATCCAAAGGCTGCAGAAAGTGCCACAAATTCGGCGGCGTAGGGGGTGATATCGCCCCCGAAATTGGCACGAAGAATGAATACCTATCACCGCTTCGAATGGTAGAAACAATGTGGAATCACGGCCCGAATATGTTGGAGCTTTTCGAGGAAAATGACATCAAGCGGCCGCAGTTCAAAGGTAATGAGATCGTCGATCTTGGCGTGGCCATACGGTCCTATATGTCTACCTCCAAAATTCCGGTTGGCTCCTTCGATATCGGCGATCCGGGAAAAGGCAAAATACTCGCTGAGGAAAAGGGATGCATGCGCTGCCACTCGTTTCGAGGGATTGGCGGCGAATTGGCGCCGGATTTTGACGACGTTGATCTGAGTTACTCCGTTACGCAAATCGCCGGTAAGATGTGGAACCACGGTCCGGAAATGTGGAAAATCATGAAAAGCGAGGACATTCCCATTCCCGTCTTTGAGGAGGGACAGATGGCCGATGTCATTGCCTATCTGTATGCGCTCAAAATAGAAGATGCTCCGGGTGACCTAGAAATGGGTTCTAAAATAGTTGGTGACAGGGGATGCCTTTCCTGTCACTCGGTGCGAGGGCATGGGGCTGATATTTCTGCCGATTTGGCGACAATGGGTGAGCTGAACTCGCCGCAGGCAATGATTACCGCAATGTGGAACCATGCGCCGGCAATGCGCGAGGAGCATTTGGAGAAAAAATTAAAATGGCCGGAGTTTAATGGCATAGACATGGCAAATTTGTATGCCTATCTGCGTTCGCTGGGGCCATCGGCAGAGGAACAGAAATAACAGATAGCCTGAATATTACCGTTTATGCGACGGCGCGCAATTCCGCCGCAATTCGTGGCGATGACTGAGGGATCTCGCCTTCGAGTGAGTTGTTTAAGGGTGCCACATTTTTTCTTGATGCGGCATTTTTCAATGGATTGTTTAGTCTTTATTTCTTAACGACTAAAAGTCTATTTACATGGATTGCTTGAAAAAATGTGGCATCTTTCACTGCAGTTCAATTGCCGTGAAGAAAAGCTCTAACTAGATGAAATATAAGGTATTATGTCCAGAAAAAGAGTACGGCAAGCATTTTGCCATTCATATTCATGATTATAAACTGTTCCTCGACATCGAGGCCTTGTTTCGAAAGAACTTTTGGCATGGGCCGAGTATGAGAAGCATTAAAGCCTATCGGTTGAATCTTCAAGAAAAGTTCGCCCGGAGATTCCGGACACTAAAGTTTCGATTAATGTCATTGATCACCGTGGTATTGGTGTTGGTGGTCGGACTACCGGTAGGCCTTTTCGTATATCAGTTGGACAAAAACTACCGAGAATTCTCAACAAATATGCTCGAAACCACAACAGGCATAGCCTATCAATATATCTTTGACGGCATGATGCGGAATGATACGCTAAACATGCAGCAAAATATTGAACTGTTAGCGCTGGAGCCAAGAATCCAATTGCTGCGCATTTATCGTCCCGGCGGCAAGATACTTTTTTCTTCGCGCAGGGAAGAAGTGCAGAAAAATGTCGACCAGTTAAATGATCCTGTATATCTTAACAAAAATGCCGAGGAATTGGAGTCTTTCACCAAAGTGGATAACGTGTACGTGCATCACCATCCTATCTATGTGCAAAAGGAATGCACCCCTTGCCACGAAAACCAGGGTTCTGTCATCGCAATCATGGATGTCCACGCCGGCTTTACCGATTCCGATTATATCTATGGCTGGGCGAAAAAGTTATCAATCATAGGCGCAATTTTGATAATCGGTATTCTATGGATCACAACAAATCTGCTCTATCAGCAGCAAATCGAATCCAGGTTGTTGAGAATTATTCACGGCTTCGATAAACTTGCCAAGGGCAATTTCAATTTCAAAATCAAAATGGCCGGCCGACATGAATTGGCTATGCTGGCGGAAAAATTTAATGAGACCGTAGAAAAATTAAAGACTGCGAGAAAAAAAGAGGAGCACTTCTATCAAGAAAAACTGGAACGTGCGGACCGGTTGGTTACTTTAGGCGAGGTTGCGGCTGAAATTGCGCACGAGGTAAACAACCCGGCCGGGATCATTCTCACCCGTGCGGAAATCCTAAAAGACGAGCTGAATGGAGATAGCCATAATGGCCAATACTCGCAGGATTTGGATATCATTGTTCAACAGACCGAGAAAATAGCGGACATCACCCGCAGCATCTTACATTATGCCCGCAAGTTGCCGCGCAAATTCACGGCTACGGACTTAAATGAAGTAATTCAGCACTCCATCAAAATTCTGCAACCTAGAATCACGAAATGTCAAACCACAATCCAATTCAGCCCTTTTGAGAATTCTGCTATTATATGGGGAAATTTTCCTCAATTGGAGCAAGTGTTTTGTAATCTCATCAACAACAGCATAGATGTGCTGCCGGAAATCGATGGCCGAATCGACATCACGATTGATGCCGATGGATTCAACGAGGACAAGAATCTCTATCGAATTATCTACCAGGATAATGGACCAGGCATTGGGAAAGACCTTAGGGTTAAGGTCTTTTCTCCATTTTTTACTACTAAAGAAGATGGCAAAGGAACGGGATTAGGCTTGTTCATTGCGAAAAACATAATCAGCAACCACAACGGCAGCATGTATCTTCATGACGGTTTCCAAGACGGCGCCCGTTTTCTCATCGAACTGGAGAAATATTGATGACAAAGCCAGAAATTCTCGTCATAGACGACGAGCGGGAGATGCTCGTAAGTTACGAGAGAATTTTATCACGTGAGGGCCATGAGGTGCAGACTTTTCAATCGGCCGAAGCTGCCCTAAGAAGGTTAAAACAATCCCATAGCTTCTCATTGATTATTTGTGACTTAAAAATGCCCGGCATGGACGGCATGGGTTTTCTCTCCACGGTGAAAGAGGAACATCCTCATTTGCCCCTCATCATGGTTACCGGCTATGGGACCATGGAAGGAGCGGTCGAAGCGGTCAAAACAGGGGCATTCGATTTTATTGAAAAACCCTTTTCGAGTCAGAAATTGCTGCAGTCCGTGGGAAAAGCCTTACTCGAGATTGTACCCTCAGGCGATGATGAAACGGCGAATCAGCATGGGCTTGATAACATGATTGGCCGCTCTGCTGAAATGAAAGAGATTTTCAAAATGATTACCCGCGTATCCGATGGCAACGCAAATGTAATGATCACCGGTGAAAGCGGCGTCGGCAAGGAATTGGTGGCTCGCAGTATTCATAATCATTCTCTGCGCCGAAACCGGCCGATTATCCCGATTAACTGCAGTGCTCTGCCAGACTCCCTGTTTGAAAGTGAGCTGTTCGGATATGAAAAAGGTGCTTTTACCGGAGCGTTCCAGGCAAAGCCCGGCCTGGTTGAACTGGCAAATGGCGGCACCCTTTTCCTGGATGAGATCTGTGAAATGTCTCATAACCTTCAGGCAAAACTGCTGCGCACCCTGGAGGAGCGAAAAATTTGGCGGATTGGCGGCAAAAAGGAAATCCCCGTTGATATACGCGTGGTAACTGCCACAAATCGAGACGTTGAAGGAATGTTGGCTAATGGGACCCTGCGGGAAGATTTCTACTATCGAATCAATGCCATTCAAATTCACATTCCTCCATTGAGAAATCGTGTGGATGATATCCCCCTGCTGATCCATCATTTCATGAACGAATTAAACCAGAAATATAATCGCGGCATTCAGGAAATTGAACCTTCGGCGATGCAATTGATGAAGCATTATGCCTGGCCCGGTAATGTTCGAGAATTGCAGAATGTCATCGAACGCACATATTACCTGGCAAATCCTCCCGTTATCAAACGTTCCGATCTGCCAACGTTTTTGACCACGAACCATAACAACAAGAAGGAGCGCTGGAAAGAGATGTCTTACCGGGAGGCAAAAGATCTGGCCATGGAAGAGTTTGAACGAAAATACTTAAATTTACAGTTGAGCACATACAGTTGGAATATCAGTCGAACGGCCGAATCGTGCGGAATGGATCGGCGAACCCTTCATCGTCTGATTAAGAGATATCATTTGAAGACCAAATAAACTCTGCACTGGCAGCTGGCGTATAACTAATAGCAAGAACAACAACAAATTTTCGAGGTTAGCGAAGGGCTATGCCAACACGTAATGACTTAATAAATCAAAGGAGCTATTTGATGAAAAAAACTTGGACTCTTACGTTTCTGTTCGTATTTGTTTTTGCCGCTGGAGCTACCGGCCAGGAGAAGGCCGAAGAAGAAAAGCAACATGCTTTTATCGGCGTTGCCAAATGCAAGACCTGCCATAGGACGGCAAAGCAGGGCGAGCAGTTTGTTCTTTGGGAGAAAAGCAAGCATGCCAAGGCATACGAAACGCTCGCAGGCCACGAAGCCAAAAAAACAGCCAAAGAAAAGGGTATCGAAAATCCTCAGACTGCTAAGGAATGCCTGAAATGCCATGTAACCGCTTATGGAGTAGATGAGAAACTCCTCGGCGAAAAATACACAATCACAGCTGGCGTCGGCTGCGAGTCCTGTCATGGCGCCGGAGCGGATTATTACAAAAGGAAAACCATGAAGGCCATTACTGCTGGTACACTCGATGGCGCCACAGTAGGCTTAATAATGCCTGATGAAAAGGTGTGTGTTGGGTGCCATAACGAGGAAAGCCCATATTACAAGAAATTCGATTTTGCCGCGATGTCGAAGAAAATCGCACATCCGGTTCCGAAAGCGGCTGAGTCAAAGTGAAAGCCTGGGTGGAATAAAGAATGGATTTTCTGTCTCAGTATGAAATCCGTTTAAGGGAACCCACCCCTAGTATTTAATCGAAATTTATACCCGCCTAATGTTAGCCACACCCTTCGCGTTTTGGGTGTGGCTAACTTTTATGACTGTGATTTTCAAGTTGCTACATCACGATAGAATTTGAAATGTCTATTCGGTCTTGCTCACCACCCTCTTTGTTATTGCAGGCGCCGTCATAAAATCGTGTAGGTTAATCCTAATGCCAAGGATTGACTGATCTGCCGCTTTGCCGAGATATTTCTGTCATAAAATAACCTGAAATTGAAATTGACGTTTACATATTTCGATATCTTCGCGGTGAAGAGATTATCCCAATTTACGTCAATTTCGTCAAATGCTTTGACATTGGAGAATAACTCCAATTTACAGGTAAGCACCATATTTTCGCCCAGGCTTCGGCTGAAATCCGTTATCGACTCCATACCGACTTCCGTTCGGGTTTTTTCAATTTCGTCCGTTTCCGGATCATCGGCATAAAGCCTGGGAAAATCGCTTGTGACCGTTTCTTTAAGGCTTGCACCCAAACGTGTTTTGAATCCCTCGGTCGGTTCGATGGCAAGTCCGACACTTTGTGTGAAGTAACCGGGATCTAAAAATTTAGATACTTTTACCCGGGTACTGTCATCCGGATACTGGAATCCGTCGGCAAATTGCGTCAAAGCAGTGACGGCTGCATAAGGATTGATGAGCGTGCTCAATTTGTAGATCAAGACGCTTTCAAGTTTGATCTCGTCAATGGACTTGCGGAAACCGGAATCGCCCAACTTGGTCTTACCAAAAGCAAATTTTCCGGATGTCGCCCAGTTGAATTTCTCCTGATCATTGACAAATTTGTTGTCCAAAATCACCTGCCATGCGAACGCATCTTCACCACCTTGCGTCCAATTTGAGAAACTTACCTGGGTTAGGTTGAGTGTGCCCACGATGTTCTTCTTCCAACCGTATTCGGGCTGCTCTTGTTCCTGCGCCAAAGAGGCATGGACAAAAGAACATATGCAAATCGTCATCGTTAACAAGGAAGAAAACCTATTCATTATC
>JAUXJX010000565.1 GCA_030624545.1 Bacteroidota bacterium
ACCTTTTTCAATTAGCGTCTATTATTTATAAATTCTTGCCACCAAGGTACCAAGCCACTAAGAACATAGCACTTATCCCATCAGTGTGCAAAAAACTGAGTTTTTTTGACTAATTTTTACGGACCTCAATTTTTCTATATTTTTCAATCTTTGTGTCTTCGTGACTTTGTGGCTATGAATTATTCAGGTTAGGGATTCATCAGTTCCAATATCCGTTCATTCGCTTTGTTCTCTTAAGGACATCTGATTCCTGATTCGCTTGATCTCCCGATGGAGAAAAAATAGGTAGAACGCGATACCAAACCAGATAATAAGGAATATGATCAACAGCAAATTTTCTTTCATGTAGTTTCTCCCACAGAGGCCAATTTGTTCCGTATGAATTCCAGCTCCACCTTCATTTTTAGCATCAAGAAATACAGCAGACTGAAACCGAAAAGGGACGCGAAAAACACTGTTCGAATTTTGGAGGTCATCTCCATCTCAGGATCGTTCGCCATAATCGGATTGTCGGGATGAAGTGAAAATATGATCCGCGGAATGACGAATATCAAGAACGGGACGGTGACAAACGCCAGGATAGAGTAGACCGCAGATAGCTGCATTTTCTGCTCCTGGTTATCCAATGCCGACCGCAGTGCAAAATAGGCCGCATAAATGAGCAGCAGAACAATGATGGAGGACTCCCTTGGATCCCAATTCCAGAAAGACCCCCACTCCAACTTCGCCCAAATCGACCCGGTTACCGTCGCCAGAATGCAGAATAGAAGCCGAGACCCGCCGAGGAGGAAGCCCACACGTCGCTTTCAATCCTTTTCCCGCGCAAATACGCTACGCTAAAGAATGCCGACACCAGGAAAGCCAACACCGCCACCCACGCCATTGGCACATGCAAAAACAGCACCTTGGAGGTGCTTTGGAAGTTGGTGGCTTCCGGGGCGTATTTTATCGCGGCAATCAAAACCAGCGTCATCCAAACAAAAAGGAATGTCTTCAATCCTTCAATCCAGCGTCCCGTATTGCTCGTCATCACAATATCCAAATATATTCAAATAGTAGAATTGAGGCTATGAAAATTGCACAAGAGAATGAAAATAACACTTGCAAGTCTGTAATGCAATCGAAATAGGGGTTGCCCTGCAGTGCCAACAGTGTTCCATGAATCGCAGAGACGAGAATGGGGAGTGTGATTGGAAATGCCAGTACCGCAAATAATGCTCCCTTTGCGCTGCTTCGGGAAATGATTGCGGCTATGACTGTTGCGACGGTGGATAAACCAGCGCTGCCCGCTATGGTGACAGTCAAGAATATCAGAAAATTATTCACAGTGACATCCATAAAGACCAGGTATAGCGGAACGATAATCAATTCAAGACCGAACAGAAGGGTTACGTTGAAGAACCACTTCCCCAGGAAAATGGCCGTAGGCGGCGCTACCAATTTAAGCGTATCAGCGGTTTGCTGCTCCTCTTCTCTAACAAAGACGTGCGACAGACCGGACATGGAGGCAAAAAAGATAATCACCCAGAGCAAAGCGGAAAGAATCTTGTTCGTCAGCGCTCCCGGACCCAACGAGAAACTGATGACGATCAATGTAGTTACCGCGAACAGAAGAAACGCGTTGATGGAATAGCGCGTCCGTAGTTCGAGCTGAACATCCTTGCGGAAAATGACCCAGGATTTATGCAGCAAGGTTGATTTGACTGTCGCCAAATTTCACCTCTTCATTCTTGTTCGTCGCCAGTATCAAGATTCCGTCTTTTTTCTGCTCTTCAATGATTCGGAAAGCGATTTGGGAGCCTGCCTCGTCCAGGTTGGAAGTCGGCTCATCCAGCAGCAGGATTTCCGGCTGATGCAGTAGGGCGCATACGTACTTCATTCGCTGCTGCATTCCTGATGAGTAATTGCGCAGTTCGTCCAATTCGCGCCCGGAGAGTCCGAGTTTGTCCATCAGATCTTTGAAACGCCGCTGGTCGAAAGGCATGCCCCGAATTCTGCAAAAGAAGGAATAGTTTTCCATGGCGGTCAGGTGATTATATAGCTGTAAATAAGGGCCAACGAGCCCGACAGCGGAGTAGAGCTCATGGGCTTTTTTCTCGCTGCTATTCTCGAAATACCTGATCTCTCCCACTCGCGGCCGCAAAAGCTGGCTGATGATGCGGATGAGCGTCGTCTTGCCCGAACCATTAGGGCCCACAATGGCAATCGACTCCCCGCTCGAGATCTCGAAGGATATATCCTCGAATATCTTTCGATGGTTGAATTGCTGTGATAATCCCCGGGCCTTAATCCTCCACATGCTCTCTCATCTCTTTTTGTTCATGAACACCGACCGATATGACATCGATGCATTTGGTTCAAAAAGATAATCTTAAGGGATTGAAGATAAAACAGTATTTCAATTAAATTCATCTCTATCTTAGTTTCTATTAGTTTTTCATGAATTCATCCGGCCTGTTCCTCGGGTATTGTCAAGAAATTAACCACAGAGTTCACAGAGATATTTTTTA
>JAUXJX010000214.1 GCA_030624545.1 Bacteroidota bacterium
AAAAGCATGCCGATCACAATCCCTGAGATAATGGTCCGCATGGTATGAATAGTATCGAGGGATTCAATCATTCCAAGATTCATATCAACTTTGAATTTTTCCTGGAGAAAGGATTGCAGTCCCTTGGCATATTTGAAATTGTCGAGATACAAGGAGCCATATGTGAACAAAGTCGTATCGTCTCTGCTCACTGATCTTTCCGCTCGATAGAACGGCAGAAGTTTCAGGGGAGCTCTTTTCAGAAAACTAGATTCGGATTTGAACAGTTGTTTGTACATCTCGGTAATCACGTCCTCATGTTCTTCTCCGCCGTGTGTAAAGGTGAATTTGAGGACAAACCCCTCGCCCCCCATATAGCTGTCTCCACGCAAACCGAGGCTGTCCAGTTGAGGCTGTATTCGACCTAGGAGTCTCTCTGCTCCGAGCATTGATGGCACCGGCCCCACTTCGAAGGAGGATAGACGCGTCGGTGCGAAATAGTGGTTCACCAGTTGGGCATAGAAATAATTGGTTATTAAGAAATCGCCGCCTGGTTCCGGCAATTTTTCAGCGAGGCCGATAATGGGAAAACGCCTGGTCTTTTCCTCGATTCCGGAGGCGTATTTGGAATAGAGAACCTGAGGTGGATTCGATGGAATTTGCGATATTCCCAATTTGGCCACGGCACCCCTTGAGAGAATGACGCCGAAATCGCGTCCGGAATCAAATGATCGTCCGGAAATTAAGTTTTCCTCAACGATCCTCATGATGGGGTCTCTTGGATCTATCGTCCGCCCCCTTAATCTCACAGTATCCTGCGTATCCACCCCAGAATCGGTCAAGGATGCCCACAACGAGCGTCTATTGAAACCGCTCACGTAGGTCAGAACCGGTGAACGTTGCTGATCATTCGGATCCATAAGATAAAAAGATTGGTCATCTTCTGAGACCGTTACTTTGGCAATCTGTGAGAGGGTGAACTTATCAATGGCGGTATCCGTTAGCGGTCTTGAAATACGTAGGCTGTGAATGAACGGATTGGCCTGTATGATTTCCAGATAGCGGCTGGAGCCGCGATAGAACCCTAGTATGAGAAAGGACGTAATCGCCAAAATTGATGTAATCAATAATCCAACAACCGTCGTCCATTTGAGATTTGGAGTTTTTGGCCAAATATCCCAGCGACTGAAAGCCCATGCGAAACTTAGCTTCGGCGCCAGTTTTGTGCCTTCTGCAGTTCGATCGAGTTTTCCACCACTAAACTGAAAAGAAGCCTTCTCCTGCTGTGTATCACTGGAATCCTCCGACTCCCCTTCGCTTAGCATTTCGGTCATTTCGTCTCGAGTGGCGGACCATTCTGTGCTGGATCCCAGCCACGGAATAGTTTCTTTGGTGCCAAAAACAGCATCCTGCTTTATCTGATGATGGTCATCAATGATCAGGACGCGGTCCGCATAATGCCTGGCGAGGTCCACATCATGGGTTACGAGGAGAAGGGTCCTTGAATCAGAACTTCTTTGCCAGGACTTGAGGAGTTGGAAAACCTTACCCGCCGTTTCCGGGTCCAGGTTTCCGGTGGGCTCGTCGGCGAAAATGATGTTAGGATCATGGAGCAAGGCGCGCATCAGCGCGAATCTCTGCAATTGGCCGCCGGAGTATTTATCGGGGGTTGCTTTACCCAGGTAATGGCTCAATGATTTTCCTGAGAAGTGGACTTTGGGTGAGTTTCTCTCTCTCGCTTGAACTATTTCCGGGCGTTGGGGATCTCTGTCGTTGGCAAGCTCTTCGAACAACCCGGATTCAATACCCTCGGACCATAGCTCGTCAAACTGGTGTTTCGAGATTCCATTTAGCAGTGCAGGGAGCCTGATATTCTGTTTAATGGACAAACCGGGAAAAAGTAAGGCATCCTGAAAGACAAATCCGAAATATCTTCTCAGCAGAGTTTCGCGGGGCTCAGCTTGCTTCCAGAGTTCGTCCAACGTGAAGATTGATTTGTGGTGTTTTTCTATTTCGAAAGGGAAATTGTATAATACAGAAGAGGTAGTCCGGGAGCTTTTATCTTCGCCATCACTATGGGCTGACATCACCAGTCCCAGGATGCTCAGAAGAGTCGTCTTTCCGCTGCCGGAGCGGCCAAGGATGGCGGTGATCTCCCCAAAAGGGATGAATACGTCTTCAACGTCTAAAGCGGCGTGAGGATGCCATTCGCGCGCAGACCGATCCCAGTAGACTTTCCGAAGTTTTTCAATCGTTATGCCAAATCGCATTGGTTTTTGGATTCTCCGGGTGCCTTCCTGTTCTTGAAACAATCCTTCTGGAACCTTCATGGCAATTCGTTGACCCTAACCCAGTAATATTTAATTTCACTCATCAAAAACCATCGTTTCAGGGTAGGTGAATCGTCGTAAAGGATTTTCTCCAGGTCATTCTTCTTCTCGTTGATTCCTGCAACCAATTCCCTGATCTTCACAGTGCTGAGCTCATCAATTTCACGCAGTGGCATTTTCAAAAGCTCGGAATTCACGGGGAGACTGATTCTCTGCCTCGCATAGTCTGCAACCGATTTATGTACTCCTTCTTCTCCGCTAACGGCATCCAAAACTCTTCGCCAGGTTTCGGAGAGCCTTTCGGTATCTGCGTTTCCAACCAGGTCTTCGATTAGGTTGATTAGTGAGCTCAGACCTGAGGCGGTGATGAGAATTACCGGCCTGAAAAGAGGTTCCCTCAGATCCTCGCAAAACATATTCACAAAGGCACGATGATAGATGGTAACTCTTCTTTCCAACAGATCCTGGGCATTGGGGATGCGGCTGAGGATGTGACGGAGCCAAACCTGGTCGTATGCCATACCACCGCTGTCATCGCCGCCATCGGTCGGCAGGTTCGCTGTCTCCAACGACGCGCTTAAGTCACCGCCTATGTCCGAAGACTTTTCATTTGCCCGCAGGACTTCTACGGCCTCACCCAGGCTGGCGCCGGTTGCAAGCAGCCGCGTGACATCCCGAAAGGAATCATCAGTATCAACCGCCCGCGCGAGATATTTTTCGATAAAAGCCTGTGTTTCTGCCGAGTTTTCGGCAATTACGTAAGCTCCCAGAACATGCGCACCCACCATCAGCATCAGATCGCCCATGTCCCTTAGTTGCGGCGTAGACAAATATCTGGAAAATTCGCTTTGAGTATCCGCAAGCCTTAGCTGAATGTCCTCCTGGGCGCGGTTGGCATTTTGCAGTATCCATTCGCGGATTTGCTGCTTGAGCTGCGGACCTGCGTCCCTTCCGGAAGGCGAATCTGGCGCGACGCGGATGCAAAGGAAATGGCAGTGGTTATCATAGAGCGACTGTGCCACCCTTTCCGGGCCCATCCCGCGCTTGTCGGGATCGTGGTTTCCGGCGTCTGAAATTAGCACAACGTAACGCATGGACTGAGCACGAAAGTGAGTCGCACTGATTGCATTCTTCAGTCCATAAAACAGGGCTTCGGGGTAGTCCGTGTCGGCACTTCTGTCTTTCACCTTTCGGTAGAATTCAGCTACGGAATTCTGGTCAGGGGTCAAATCGCGATGGTCGAAAAGACCGTTAGACCTTTCGTCTTCATAATCGCGATAGATGGCTCCGGCGAAACGAATGTCCCAATCACCGGAGTAGCTGGAGGAAATCGACTGCATAGCATTTTCAATGGCGTCGGCCACGGCCTTTAAATAGGGGCCCATACTGCTGGTTGCATCGACGACAAAAAGCATGTCTAATTTGGTGAAGCTTTGGAATGTAAGTTCTAGGGCTTGCTGCTGCCCGGCGGCCTCTCTGCGGGATATTTCACCCTTATATTTTTCATCCTCAGCGCCCAACTTAATCGTATTTCCAATAAACCCGATTTCATAAATGTCATCCCGCTCATCTGTTTTCAGATTCTTCATATCGATCCGTCTTAAGATTGGATACCTTAAGATCTCGGGTGGCCAATATTTTTCTGAGAAATTTTCCGCGCTAATACGACGTTTCTTGAGGGTTTTGGCATTGTGTTTATTTTTCGGTCCCGCATAATTGTACGCACTTTGTAAATTTTGAAAGACATTGGCGGGCAAATTCTTCGCTTCCCTGTTCGCCTGGGCAACCGCATCAAAATTCAACTCCAATGCTTCTCGTGTGTCCCAGAGCGTGATCCGGTTTATCGGTATCCAGCCAAGAAGATCTTTCTCACCGGTCAGAACGGGCTTTTCGGCAACCAGGACAGATGTTGGTTTGTCCGAACAGGAAGGAAAGGTCTCATAGACAAAGAGAAATCTCAGAACCTGAATGGTTCCTAGTGGCTCACCCTGACATTCGGGATTGGAAAAGAACGGGGCAATTCGAAAATCTTCCACCTTGAGTTCAATATGTTCGACTGAAGGAATAAAATTAACCACCATAGCCTTTCGCCAGATGCCACTTTTCTTGAGCGCCATGCGATGCGTCAACAGGTCGGATTTTTTCGCCCAACCTTTGAAGGCCATATCCTCGAACCGTTCCCCCCACGTCGGTCCTGAGCCTAGAAGCAAATAGTCTCCGCGGTCAGCATAAGCTACGTAATGCTCGCCAATTTGAGCTGTTCCAACTTCAACACTTTCATTCGGCCCATCATACAGGCGTAAACCGTCTCTCAATGGGAAAACTTCCCAGATGGTGCCGCCAACCTTCTCGGACCGGGGTATCTCAGATCGACATACATTCTCGGCCTTGTGGAACTTCAACGGGGTCTCAAGCGGTGTGTCAAGGCTTGCACCCAAGGAAACGATCTCCTGTGCCCCAGATCGACCTGTGATCGCAAGGCAAAAAGAGAAAAGAAGAAGAGAGACGAAAGCCATTC
>JAUXJX010000365.1 GCA_030624545.1 Bacteroidota bacterium
AAGATAAAAATAGAGTCTGAACACGCCACTTACCCCGCCCGCGCCCTGGGCGGCTCGGGGCGGCAAGGTTATTTTGAAATCTCCGTTTCCGTCTGTCCTTGTCCCGATCTTAAAGCCATCCAGCCAGACATATACTCCCTCGGGACTTGATCCATCCATAAGTACGACGTTGCCGTGTATTTCCCTGGTTCCCGGGGAAATCTCGTCTCCTCCTAACGGACTGTCCGTGCAACCGGCAATAGTGAATAGCCACATCCCCGTGGTAAAAATGGCGGTTGAAGATTTTGATACTTTCATGTTCTTCCCTATCCAGTATTTAATTGCAGGTCACGAAAATGGTTATCTCAGTACTGCACGCCAATGGTGAGGTAAAAGCGACGATCACGGATGGCCAGGCCCCGCAACGTCGTATTTTCATCATTCATCAGGTTATGACCGCTCACATTTGCGAAGAGCTTTACCTTGCTTGCTTCCAATGTCTCGCTCCCGAGGCCAAACTTTTGCTTGCTTAATTCGAATGTCTTGCTCAAGTGAATATCGATGTTGGTGTAGCCGGGCAGGTTGATCTCGGCAAAGGGAGAGCCGCTCGTTTGCCGCACAAGACCTGACTGCTCTCCCTCATTAAACCAGTGTATCAGAAGCGAATAACCGCGATGATCTAGCATGAAATTCAGGGTGCGTTTGGCGTCGGCCTTAAATGGAAACGCGGCTTTTTCAGAAATGAAGTTTTGGGATAAGCCTAATTCCACGGTCACTTTTTTTCTAAAGAGAAACACCTTGGACTTCGCTTCAAGGCCGGAAATCCGCGCAGTGTGGACATTATCATAAAATACGACCGGGATCCCCGGTGCCGTAAATAGACGGAACTTATTGTCGTAATGATTCTGAAAAAAGTTGCCGGAGAATTCTACTCCATCGATACCCTGCTGCTGTTGCAGCTCTCTGGCCAATACGAAACCAATTTCCACACTGCTGTTTTTTTCCGGATTTAGATTTGGCCGGGTGGCTGCAGATGACAGTAATAACGGCGAGCTTATTTGCTGAAACAACGTTGGAAATTTAGTGTTGCTGCCGAAGCTCAGGTAACTGTTGAAAGTAAGGTCCTGACGATATCCGGTGACATTTATGGCAAACTTGAACATGGTATCATGCCAATTGTTCCGGCCAAAAGAGCCGACTTCATTACCGGAAGCAGGGGATGTTGCGTCTCCGCGCAAAATCGGATCGGCCTGTTCATCTTGCACGCGGTCGTGCCGCAAACTGACTTCCAGGTTGACATTTTGCAGGAAATCCGATCCCGTAGCACCATGATATTTTGCAATCCATACCAGCCCATGGTGCTGTCGCTGAAACTGAGCCGATTCAAGGCCCAGGGGCTGTTCCTCGAAATTCCTTCTTCGGTCGATGAAATCGAGCTCGGCGTGCTGAAACTGGTAGGCCCACAGCAATTCAACGTGAGGGAATTCAAGACGTTTCTCTGCGTTGAAGTGAACGGCACGATCTTCAATATTTCGCCTCAGCGAACCGAAGTCGCCGGCGAGAGATTGCTCTTCATCCAACTGGCGCATTGAAACGGAGATATCAACTTCCTAAAGCCAGGCAAGATTACCGGCATATTTGAGTGAGAGTAATTGGTTTGTACTGGACAATTGCTCCATATCGCGCTGATTGTCGTGCTCCAGTGTGGTGTGTATAAACATGGCGTTCAGGGCATTCGTGTCCGTTCCTTGTGATGGGTCCGACAATCTGAACTTGAGGTTGGCTGTATGGTTGAGTGAGGTGTTCTCCAACCGCCCCGTGTCGTCGGGGAATCCGACAAAATTTCTGGTGGCGGCGCCACGTTTGAAGCTGTATGACCCCTGCAAACGATTGAGGCCTTGATAGAGATGCAGCCCCCAATTGCCGGAGCGGTAGGTGCCCAGCCTCTGCTGAAATCGAATATTGTAATCCTGTTGCGCTTTAGGTACGATGTTGATCACTCCTGAAAACGCCTCCGGGCCGTAGAGCGCCGTGTTGCTGCCCTTGATAATCTCAAATCTCTCGATATCCTCCAGATCGATGAGCGACAGATCAAACACGTTGTCGAAGGCGCTGTTCATTTTGATGCCATTATACAGAACCACGACCTCGTCCGGGTTGCCACCGCGTATGGCTACGGTTTTCTTGCCGCTAAGCTCTTCTTTCACCTGTACGCTGTGGTCGGTTCTAAGCAAATCACCGGCATCTACGTACCCGCGAATTTCAAAATCTTTCGCTTCAATTACAGAGACGGTTTGTGGAAGGTCCTTCTTGATCTCAAATCGTTGGGCGGCTTCAGCCTCAACTTGAATCTCTTGAAGCGGAATTATCCGTGGCTGCAGATCGACGTGGGTCATCGTTGCGACCGAATCGAGCAGGATCTCTCGCAGTTCATAGCCAATATGTTGGAACACTATGAACCTTTGCCGGCTGGCATCCGGAATCCGAAGGTAGAATCTGCCGGCGAAATTACTGCTCGTGCCAAGTTGAGTGCTTTTGACAACGACATTGACGCCGCGAATCTCACGATGTGTGTTTGTGTTTCGAACGACGCCGGAAATTTCGGTCACTTGTGCAAAGACCGGTGAGGCGTGGAAGCCGAAAAGTGCGATCACCAAAAGTGCCTTGAAGTTTTTAAGTTTCATCATGCGTCCTAATATTTTTTTTTGAAAGAGTTCATGCATGAATCTCACCTATTATCTCCTCCATCGATCGAAGCCGATTCAGTTGTTTGTTTTGCATCGCTCAGCTTACTGAAATCGGCTCTATAGATTCCCCCCTTGGTTGTTCCGGCATAAACAATATCGGGGTTTGACGGATGGAACACCAGCTCCAGAACATTCGAGTAGCGTAATCCTTCATTGACATTGGTCCAGGTTACACCACCGTCGATGCTTCTCGAGACGCCAAAGTACACTTTGCCATTATACATTATGTTCGGTCTCAGAGGATCGATGAGCAAAACGAAAGTCTGGAAATCATCCTGGCTGATCTCGGTCCAATCCTCACCTGAATTAGTGCTGCGGTATAATGTGGGGGCTGGAACTGGCTTTTTCCCTTCTACGCTTCCAGCATAGATTTTGTTTCGATCTTCCGGATGCACGGCTAGTGCTCGTATGAGTGGATTGGATAGCCCGGAACTGCTTTTTTCCCAGGTCTTGCCACCATTGGCAGTTTTGTATACTCCGCCTTCGGGTGGTAGTGCATTTATGCCGGCATAAAGTGTGGAGGTTTCAACAGGGTCGATGGCCAGGGCAAAGATGCCGGGCCGCGCGAGGCCAAACTGTTTCCAGGTGTCACCGCCGTCAACGCTCCTCAACATCCCCTTAAGTTGGGTACCGGCATAGATTGTATCAGGATGGATGGGATCGCGGGCAATCACTTGAACTCTTCCACCTGCCCACACCTGGCTCCAATGAATTCCGGCATAATTCGTTTTGAAAACGCCTCTTGAGTAACTTGCCGCGAGGAGCACTCCACTGCGTCGTGGATCAATATTCAAGTCGAGAATATCGG
>JAUXJX010000540.1 GCA_030624545.1 Bacteroidota bacterium
GGGCGAAACCGCGCCGAAGTGAAACGAGCTGCAGGCCACTTCGCACATCCTGCAACCCACGCAGAGTTGGATATCGCAGTAAATCATCTGCGCCTCACTCAAGCCGATCGATGCGCAGAATTACGTTGCCCGCCGGATCGGGGCAGAGCACGCGGCAGTCCTCTTTCATCCAGTCGCCGTCCTGCAGGACTCGTTGTTTGGCCGGCAGGAGTGGCAGGGTGGCTTGCAGCGCGTAGAGGCAGAAGTTGCGGCCGGACGGGATGTAGAGCCGCCCGCTGCGCAGCGTGAACTCATCACCGGGTTTCATCCGGGATGTGCACCGCCCTTTGACCGATTCCACCTCGACTCTCAGGTTCTTCAGCCCTCCTTCGGAGGATTCAGCATCGTTTTCTTCCTCCGGCTTTTGAACGGCCCGGGCCTCCGGAATACTCTTGGAGTCTTTCTCAAACGTTCCCGTCCGCTCGATTTTGAAGATCACGCGGCCCTTTGGGTCGGGGCACTGTGCGTGATGAACGCGCCACATCCAGTCCTCATCTTTTTCCTCGGAAATCTCCCTTTCCTTTGGCGTGATCAAGGGCATGAGGCTTTGCAGTGCCCACAAGCAGATGTAGCCGCCTTCGGGGATCTGGATGTCACCATCGCTCACTGTGAAATAGTCGCCCGGTTTCATGGGAGGATCGGCTGTGCACTTTCCCATCACTTTCTTGACGCTCACCTTCAGCTCGTACATCGGAAGCTCCTCTCTGTTTGCGCAATCAATTCCCCGGAATCCGATCTACCATCTAAATTAGACTGCATCATTACAGGAAACAAGCAAAAAGTTGAAGCCTGATTCAAAGGTTGATCTTCGTAATTCTGATAAAGAGGTGTAACTTAGTCCACCCTGAGCGGAGTCGAAGGATGCGTTCTCTGCGCCTTTGCGTGAGAGAATTGTTCAGGTTAACTCATTTCACCTTGATTTCTTCCAGAAGCTTCGCCGCGTTCCCCTTATTCCATTTATCATCCTGGTCAACAATTGGCATGCCTGCAATTCTCTTGAGCACAGAGCGGGCTCCATCGTATTCCTTCATATCGATCAGGAGCTTCGCATAGTCGATGTTGTAGACCACCAGGTCCGGCCTGTATTTGAGGGCTGCCTCGTATAGACTGCGCGCCTTTTTTTTGCCGGCCCAACCCACACCGAGGGGAAGACGAAACAGCTTACCCTTTTCAGCCACCTTTTGATGCGTGCGTCCCAACACGTACATGGCGATGTCGTTGTCGGGATTGATCTCGATCGCCTTTTCACAATCCCTCTTGATCTTCTTGGCAAGACCTATTGACTTCCATACGCCCTTGTGCAGGGCGACTTTCCCCAATGCGATCGCCCGGTACGTGTAGCCTTCCCAGCCATTCGGATTCGCCGAGATGGCCCGCTCTGCAAATTGTAGTGCATCTTCGTAAGAGGGGAGCTGGACATCCTTCGGCTTGTGTTCGCCGATTTCCACCAGCACCCGGCTGATGCGCCAGAGAACAGGGTATTCATTTGGGTGCAGGTCTAATGCCTCTTGATAATCCGCGAGTGCCTTCTCGTTTGCAAATCTGTGGAAGGCAGAGTCTCCTTGTGAGATACATCTCCGGATGAGCAGCCCGGGTTCGACCTCATTAGCAGTGGATTGGGCGAAGGAGCAAGTCGCCGAAAGAATCAATATTAGAAAGCTCAAAGCTGTGATCGGGCTTATTTCTCTCCTCATTAATATCTTTCCTGATCGTCTAGGAGATCGTAAAACCACCATACCTTGACAATCAAGACAAATCTTTTTGGCAATTGGCAACAGTTCCTTAAATTCCCTTCCGGTTTGAATTGATAATTACTCTTCACTATTGTATATTTAACACACTTTTTTCGAAAATCTTCCGGCCAAAAGCAGATGGGAGCCATGCAAGACAAATCAAAAATCTTCGTAAAAGGTGCGCGGGAGCACAACCTGAAAAACATCGACGTCGAAATTCCGCGAGACAAACTTGTCGTCATTACCGGACTTTCCGGTTCCGGTAAATCGTCCCTCGCCTTCGATACCATCTACGCCGAAGGGCAGCGCCGCTATGTGGAGTCACTTTCCGCCTATGCCCGGCAGTTCCTGGGCTTAATGGAAAAGCCCGACGTGGACAATATAGAGGGGCTCTCGCCTGCCATCTCCATTGAACAAAAATCTACAAGCAAAAATCCACGCTCCACAGTAGGCACGGTGACGGAAATCTACGACTATTTACGCCTTTTGTTTGCCCGGGTTGGGACCCCATACTGTTACAATTGCGGCAAAGTAATCCAGCGGCAGTCGGTACAGCAAATCGTCGATACGGTCATGCAGATGACGGCGGGGACCAAATTCCAGGTGCTTTCTCCAATCGTCCGCGGCAGGAAGGGCGAATATCGCGAGTCCTTCGAGGAGGCGCGCCGGGAAGGATTTGTTCGGGTTCGGGTCGATGGCAAGATACACGAACTCACGGAATCCTTCAAACTGGATAAGAAGAAAAAGCACAATATCGAGATCGTGGTCGACCGGCTGGTAGCCGGCGATACGATAAAGAACCGGTTGACGGATTCTATCGAAACGGCACTTCATCTCGCTGGCGGACGGGTCATCATCAGCGAAAC
>JAUXJX010000298.1 GCA_030624545.1 Bacteroidota bacterium
AGTGGCCGTGATTGATCTTGATGCGGCAATGGGAAAGGGCAACAACCTTCCGCTCATCAAAAAAATCCTGAATGTGGCCGAATGCCGTGTGGGCGGTGGCATACGTACTGTAGAACAAGCCAAAGAACTGATCTCTCTTGGTGCAAGCAAGGTAATTGTTGGATCAAAGGCTTTTGAGCACGATCAAATCAATCATTCGTTTCTGAAAGAACTGTCGGATGCTCTCACTCCCCAGCAGCTCATCGTGGCGATTGATGCACGCGACGAAAGAATCGTAACAAAGGCCTGGACCCACCAAACGGAATTGCAGCTTTGCGAAACAGCAGGGGAAATTGAACAGTACGGTTCCGAATTCCTATTCACCTGTGTTGAACGTGAAGGTACGTTGAGGGGCAGCGACCTTGACATGGTCGAACGCCTGAAAGCATCGACCCATAATAAAATCACCGTGGCCGGCGGGGTCCAAAGCATCGAGGAAATTAGACAATTTGCGGCATTGGGCATGGACGTTCAATTGGGGATGGCGCTCTACACCGGAAAGATTGAGCTTGCAGAGGCCTTTATTGAATCACTTGACTGGAAAAACGGATTGCTGCCAACAGTGGTGCAAGATATCACCGGGCAGGTTCTCATGCTGGCCTATGCAAATAGTTCTTCGCTGCAGAGCTCATTTGAAACGGGCCATATGTGCTATTACTCCCGCTCTCGCCAAAAATTGTGGACAAAGGGTGAAACTTCCGGCAATATCCAAAAATTGGTACGACTGAGAGCAGACTGCGATCGGGATACATTGCTAGCGGTCGTTGATCAGACCAATGTGGCCTGCCACAACGGATCTTACTCCTGTTTTGGCGATAAACAATTCACGCACCAAGAATTGTATGAGGTCATTCGAGACCGCCTCGAACATCCTCGTCCCGGTTCATATACAGCGAAACTTACCGACACATTGTTGAATGAAAAAATTCTGGAAGAAGCACGGGAACTGGTGGAGGCACGAGAGCGTAGCGACATCATTTGGGAATTTGCCGATCTGCTCTATTTCTCTACAGTTTTACTGGCGAAACACAACATTGAGATTACAGACGTCTTACATGAGCTTCGGAGGAGAAGGAGAAAATAATGAGAACCCTTCGTGCAGACGAATTAGACGAAGATTTCTTTGTCTATCATGAAGCAGCGGAACTTTCTTCCGTAAAAGGAATCATCGATGACGTACGCCAGAGAGGCGATCAGGCAGTTCTTGAATACACCCGCCGCTTTGATGGTGCCGACATTTCTCGAATTCCGGTAGAGCGTGCGGAACTGCAGACCGCTTATGATCGGGTCGAAGCCAACACAATTGATGCCCTAAAACGTGCGGCAGAGAACATACAAAGATTCTGCGAAATTCAAAAAAAGCAATTTAAAGACTTTACTGTTGAGTTACAGCCAGGAGTCTTCACGGGACAAAGGGTCATTCCCATTCATCGGGTTGGCGTCTATGTACCCGGTGGCAGATATCCACTTGTATCCACTTTGTTGATGTGTGCTGTTCCGGCAAAGGTAGCCGGAGTAGAAGAATTGGCAGTCTGTTCGCCGCCAGGCCTGGATGGCAGTATCCATCCTGTGATCCTGGCTGCGGCCGGAATCGTTGGGATTGAAGAGATCTACAAAATAGGGGGCGTGCAGGCGATTGCGGCACTGGCCTATGGCACCGAATCGGTGAAGGCCGCGGATAAAATAGTCGGACCTGGCAACAAATATGTTACCCAGGCTAAGAAAGAAGTATTCGGGAAGGTCGGAATTGATCTGATTGCGGGTCCGACGGAAGTCTTGATCATTGCGGATGAGAGCGCCAACGCGGAAATCCTGGCCGCGGATCTTCTCGCACAGGCCGAGCATGACGAAGATGCCAAGTCAATTCTAGTCACAACTTCACGGTACCTGGTCCGGGAAGTGAACAATCAAGTCCGGCGCCAATTAGAGCATTTGAACACGGCCGAGACGGCCCGGACTTCGGTTGAGCGAAACGGTTTGATCATTTTGGTCGAGAATCTGGATGAGGCGGTGACTTTGGCCAATCGCAAAGCGCCGGAGCATCTGCAGCTTCAAATTGACGATCCTGCGCGAATCATCCCTCGTCTAACAAACTACGGCTCTCTGTTCGTGGGTAAGCTGGCAGCCGAGGTGCTCGGCGATTACAGCAGCGGTATTAATCACACATTGCCTACCAACACAACAGCCAGGTATCGAGGAGGGCTCGGCGTTTTGGATTTCCTAAAATTTCAGACCATCCTGAACGTAACAGCCGAAGGATTTGACAGCATCGGTCCGGTGGCGCAAACGCTCGCCAATGCTGAAGGTCTGGACGGACATGGGAAGTCCATTGAAATTCGGATGACGAACAAGTGAATGCGACGTAGGGGGGATCCCTCTCAAAATAAGAGCGCCGGGATTCGATATTCGTCGGCGAAAAGTCTACGGGGTGTGAATTCACAAATTTTTTTTCATTTTTCTCGAATGAGTTCGATCAGTGTATCCAGTGCCCTTGGATCGTGACTCTGCCCCAGCCAAAAAATGGCCCGCTTGCGCACTTTCACGTTTGGATGGGATTTTGCGATACGAATAAGATGGGGAACGCCCTGGCTGTCCGGCAACTGTGTCAAGGCAAATACGGCCTTTTCTTGCACTTCGGTGGTTTCGCCGCTATAGACAATGTCTTGCAGAGCCGCCTTTGCCTTTTTCGAGGCCTTCTGCCCCAGCCAGAAAATGGCTGTGTTCCGGATTTTGGAATCGTTGGATTTCTGCGCCAGATCGATCAGAAAATCGGTGGCCCTATCCAAATCCATCTGGCTGATGGCAAAAACGCAATTCTTTCTAACTTCAAAGGATCTATCCGAATGGACGACTTTTTCGAGAATGTCCAACGCTTTTGGCTTATCGGTTTGCCCCAGCCAGAATACCGTCGCTTTTCGTACTTTGTAATTGTCCTCTTCTGAAAGAATTGAACTCATGATGGGAATGCTCTTTTCACTCGCATCATGAATCCCAATCGCCATGACGACTCGCTTTTTTGTTTCCGTTTCCTGAAGTTTCTCATACATATTGTCCAATAATTCCAGGCTTTCCATGTCATCGGCCTGGCCAAGCCATAGCAGCGGCTTGTTTTCCAGATCCACAGACAAATCCAGGTTGCTTACCTTGATCCTCGTGACGCTATCAAATCTACCCGGATGCGATCCAAACTGAAAGAGGATTGCCAGGTCCTTGAGAGTTTTGGGGGAATCGATCCCCTCGTCTTCAAACTCCTTCAAGGCGCGGTCAACTGCTTTCTGAAGTGCCTCCTTGTCGGAAATCCCGGATCGTGGCTCCTGGCTTTTCCTACCGAAGATGATTTCTGCCAAAGAGACGTCATCCGGATCGGGCGGATGTTTGAAGGAGCCGATGTGGGAATCTTCGTGCATCAGTCTCGTGATGCTGTAGCCAAACCAGGCGCCAGTGTCATAGCCACGCTCTTTCGATTCCTTCATTGCCCAATCCCACCGATCCGTCAACTTTTCTGAAGGATCAGGATGGAGGATTGCTGGTTGGGCAAATGCAGCGGATGGTAGCACTAGGACTAAGAATAGGACAATACTACGAGCGTTATACATCTATCCGACTCCAAGAAGTGGTTTTGTTTTTCATATCCGTGAAAATCTGTGTCAATCCGTGGTTAAGAAAGCAATCAGTCACGCTTTAATTGAAATCCAATTAAAAGACAGTAGATTCTCGCACCATCTTGGATTCACTCATTCTCCAGAATCTTCATCAGCGCTTCCTGGGCTTTGGGCGTGCCGATCTCACCAATAGCGCCCACGGCAGCGGTTCGAACCTTAATGTTGGCATCATTCTTAACAACATCAACCAGGAGGGATACGGCTTCGTCACTCTCGGAATGCCCCAGGGCCCGCACGGCAGAGATTCTCAGGCGTATGTCCTTTTCCGTCTTCACTATCTCACCCAGCGTTTGGACTCCCACTCGACCGCCTTCG
>JAUXJX010000038.1 GCA_030624545.1 Bacteroidota bacterium
CAGGCATAGTGTTGCGAATGTATGCCTTGCACAGTGGAAAGTGATCTCTTTATTCACATTATTCACCCGGGTGATCCGTGAGCAATCGGCGTACCAGAACGCTCCTCATTGTTTGAGCATTCGGGGTAATCAGCCTAGATTTTGCTGCCTGAGCCTGACAAGAAGCTTCTCGTGAATCTGATCAAAGCTTCCGTTTGACATGATTACAACCTGATCCCCTGGCTGCAATTGGGGTAGGAGCCACTCGATAATTTGTTCGACACTGTCATCATAGAAGGCTTTTTTGTTCTTCATGGCCAGGTCCGCCATAATCTGCTCGCGATCCAGTCGTTCTTCCTCGCTAATTAAGCTGGCTCGGTTGATGCGTCCGATTGCGACGCCATGCGCCCGATCGAAGGCGGCGGGGATTTCCTTTTGGAAAATATTACGGCGGGTCGTATTGGTACGAGGTTCAAAGACTGCCCAGATTCGTTTGGCGGGATAGCGATAGTAGATACCCTCCAACGTTTCTCGCACCTCCGTCGGGTGGTGGGCGAAATCATCGTAAACTGTAATACCGTTCACTTCACCTCGAATCTCCATGCGCCTGCGAATATTCTTAAATGAAGCCAACCCCTTTTGAATCTCATCCGGCTCCAAACCGAGATGGCTCATTACGATGATGGCCCCTGCAGTGTTCATCGTGTTGTGGTCGCCGGCCAGGGGCACAAAAAAGTTTCCGAACATGGCGCCATCTTGATGCAAATCAAATTTCACCCCGTTAGACAGGTTTTTCAGATTGGTGATTTGCCATTTAACGTCACTGCGGAAGCCGAACGTTTCCACTGGCGCGTAGCTTTTTTCTATAAGCGCTCGAATGTCGCCATCGTCGCCATTTGCCACGAGCAGGCCTGTTCGCGGGATCAGGTTGATCAGTCCGCGGAAGCTGAGCAAAATATCATCAAGGTCGCGAAAGATGTCACAGTGGTCGAATTCGATGTTGTTAATAATCACAATGTCGGGCAAATAATGGACGAACTTTGACCGCTTGTCAAAGAAGGCCGAGTCGTACTCGTCTCCTTCCAGCACAAACTGTCCGCCTTTTCCCAGTTTGAATCCATGGCCGAAATTGATGGGGATGCCCCCGATGAGAAAACTCGGATCGCGACTCGCCGATTCCAGAACCCACGCAAGCAGGGAAGTGGATGTGGTCTTGCCGTGCGTGCCGGCCACAACGATGTTTTGCTTGTCATGCAGAAAGAACCTTTTCAGCGCCTCCGGTAAAGAGACATACAGCAATTTGTTCTCGAGAGTATATTCCGCCTCGGGATTTCCACGGGAAACCGCATTGCCGATAACCACCAAATCGGGATCACCGGCGATATTCTTTTCCCGAAAACCCTCCAGAACGACAATACCGTTCTCAGCCAAGAAGGTGCTCATGGGCGGATAGATATTTTCATCCGAACCACCGACCTCATAGCCTATTGCCTTCATCTTAACCGCCAGATTTGCCATGGCGGATCCACAAATTCCAATGAAATAAACGCTCTTGATTTCTTTGTTAAGCATTTTTCCTCGCACCAATGGAGTTGCTGGGAACGCTTCAATATAAAGATGCGAGCTGCGCCCGTCCAGACTTTTTTGCTCAAATCAGGCAGCGGTGAAAAGCTGGCTCTGTCTCCACATGAAACGAATGTTTTGCCGGCAGGCAGTGAAGCGGCCTCATTTCTGCTGTTTTGTGCTTAATTCATCCTTCTTAAGAGTGGCATGGATTTAGCATTTAGGAGGCTCGAAGGCAAAAAAACTCAAATAAGGAGATTTGATGTGAGACATAGGAGGATTGTCATGAAAGGCGTTTCCCGCAAGCTATTCACCATAATGTTCACCTTTTTCATTCCCGTTGCATCCACAGCCCAGCTCGTGCCAAAGTCCTTAGAAGGAGGTGCTGGAGTTTTCTTCACTCAATCGCCGCAGCTCTCCGAGCAGGGGAAACTGGGCATTAGATTTTCCGGGCTTTATCATTCCAAAAGCCCAACGAACCTTGGCCCCAATATGAATCTGATGAGAGTTGCAATCACCGGGGACTTCGCCTTGACCAATCGTATCGAGTTGTACAGTTGGGTGTCCGGTTTTGCTCAAGATATGTCGAAAAAGCCATCTTCTTTCCGCAAAAAAGACGCCGGGTTGGGCATCGGCAAACTCGGGCTTAAGTTCGCCTTGCCGGCCGTTGTTAGCGGCAAGATTTCCCAGGGGATAAAATTAGGTATAATGACTCCGGCAGGAGCCCTTGCCACGGATGCTCCCAACTATCCTGTGGACGCAGATGCCTACGCCCTGGAAACATCCTACCTGGCCTCTTTGCCAATTTTGTATAATTTGACGGGTCTCATCAATGTAGGATATTCACATTCCGATCTTTCAGGCAAATGGGACATGGACAACCAGATTATCGCGTCTCTGGCGCTAAAGTGGCGATACAACAAAAAGTTGAACATCCTGACGAATATTTACACTGGAACCCTATTGGATGCGAAAGTCGATCTGTTTCAGGATTATCTAAACTTAGCCGCCGGCGTCCACTATTCATTGTCTCCAAAGCTTGGGGTCGAATTCGGATTTATTGGGTCCATCAAAGACTTGCGCAAATCAATCCGGGCTGAAAATGAAGCAAACTGGCGGCTGCGGTTAGGGGTTAGCTTTTCATTCGATACCTTTATTCCTGACGTTGATCGTGATGGAATTGATGATCGCAGGGATCTCGATCCCCATACTCCGCCTGGATGGGCCGTTGACGCTATGGGGGTGCCTCTTGATTCAGACCAGGACGGCGTTGCGGATGCCATCGATCGGGAGGTGCTGTCTCTACCCGGGGCCGAAGTTGACGCTTTCGGAATTGCTAAGGATTCTGACTCTGACAGCGTCCCGGACGGATTAGATGTTGAACCCAATACCGCGGCAAATTCTGTGCTGGACATTCGTGGCCGCCGAATTCACGCCGAGACCTACTTCGGCTTTGGCAGCGTAGACGTTCAGTCGGACTTTCGAAAGTACCTGGATCAGCTTGGCGAGTTTCTTGAGGACAACACCGGAGCGCAACTCGAAATAGTAGGGTATGCAGATGACATGGAGGAGGCAGGACTGGATTCAGATATTGGCGTTAGCCGTGCCAGGTCAGTGCGCGATTTACTGAGGCACTATAAGATCACGGTAGACCGCCTTAAATGCACTGGATATGGAAAATATGCGAACCTGACAGAAACCCCGGTTGACGGCTCGTCTCATCAACCCCTAAATCGCAAAGTAGAATTACGGATCATCAAGACGCTGTAACTATTTGAAAATCGTTTGGAAAGGAAAATACAGAGGAGGTGATGAACTTCTATAGAACTTATCTTTAATCAATCCTCAAAACTTCGTTTCAACAAGAAAACGGCGGCTAAAACCAGAGATGGGGAACAGGTTACGGCCGCCGTCTTTATATTCAATAAATTCTGCGTATCAGGCTTTGTAACTGGCTACAGCCCTGTCTACGGTTTCATAGGTATTGAAAATCGTCATTAATTTAGTAATCATAAAAAGATTTTTGATTTTTTCTGTTGCTCCTGAAATCTTCAATTGCCCATCCGAGTTCTTCAGTGAGCTCATGCAGGCCATCAAAGCCCCAAGGCCGGAACTGTTCATCCACTTCACCTTGCTAAGGTCGATTACCACATTTGTCACCTTATCGCCGATAAGGCTCTTAACTTTTTCGTGAACTTCCATAGTATCCGGACCACCCATCATATTTCCCTTGAGATGTAGAATAGCGATGTTGTCACGGATTTCTTCTTTTATCGTCATTGAGATACCTCCTCCCAATTGGTTGACATATACCTGAGATCAAGCAAGAAGCCTGGCATTTTTGTTTCGAATGTAAAGATTCTGGCTACCACTTGCAATTACTTTTTCGACGCAAATGAAGGTAAATAGACTATTTCCGCCTGGGAAGTCGTTTTACCATGGTTACGACCGTACCGTTCTCTGAAAAAGAATAATTAACGGAATCCAGAAGGGAATTTAGGATAAAGATGCCTCGTCCGCTCTCTTTTAAAAGGTTATTCGGCAGCAGCGGATTGTCAATCCCTCCCGGATCGAATCCCGGGCCTTCATCAGTGACTTGTGTGATCATACTATCGTTCTCGGCGAATATTTCGATAGTTACTTTCTTATTGTCATCTTCTTTGTTGGCGTGGATGATGGCATTACTGATTGCTTCGGTGATGGCAATTACGATACTGTCCACATCCGTATCATTGAACTTCATTTTCTTTGCAGCTTTTTCAATGAATTCGGCCGCTTGTTCAATCTTTTCGATCTTACTGGGGATGACGAGCTTTTCAGACGACATTTAGCTGCCGGTATTTTGACAAAAGATGGAGTTACAGGATCTATATTCCCGGGCGATTTCCGCCTTTCATTGATCTTCCCTGGCTATGGCACAAAATCATTAGCTCTGGTTTTGACGATTTGAGTAATATAACCATCCTCAATTGGATACGCAAGGCTTAGTTGCCAAAAAATTCCCGCGTTAGAATTGCCAATGGGCGTTTAGGTCCACCTGGTTTACGGCATAAGACTGACCGGAAGGCGTGGAGATGCGCAGTCGCGAGATAGACACAGAGGCCTGCCTTTTCCTTCCCGAAGGCAAAGACAATCGCACCTGGGGGCCATAACTCAAAAAGTCTTTCTGTTTTTCTTTGATCAAATTGCCGAGAGACGACGGTTTGAATCGCCACTCGCGGCGAAGGTATCCCGTAACGCCTATGTGGGCCATTAGATTGTCGATGATAGGATATTGACATCCAAAAGTGAGGTAGTGATTTCTTCGATTTAGGAGAAGTTGTTCTGAAAAGGTTCTCCAAAACAGCTGCCCATTCTCTTCGAGCTCCATGCGGTGGAAAAGTCGGAATTGAAAATTGTGTTGGCTGCCAATCCGAATGGAATCGATGATGGTAAATTTTCGATAAACAAAGCTTCTGATTCGAAATTGGAGATCCTCGAAATCAAACGTCGTATAGTTGGCCTGGACTTCGGCTCGTTGGAACCAGGTAAGCCCGGGGTTTGGCCGAAATCGCAGGTATGTCCCCAATTGAATAATTCGATTCCAGTTGTTGTTGGCGCTGCGGTCCGAAAACAGGTAAACCAGATGATGCAGATAGGCCCTGGATTCCACACCGATTTCCAACGAAGGTGAAAATCTTCTCTCGTAGCCGAGAAGTATGCTGGATCGAAATTCATCACGGTCATCGAAGTTGTTGCTGTCGGGAGTATCGTAACGGAAGCGAGAAATAGTGATTCTGGTTGTCAGTGAATCTTTTGACGATGGCGCCCAATGAAGATACGCTTGGCCGGCAAAGGTCCGGCTGCGGTTGTCCGGAATCCCTATACTGCCGATGAATGGACTGGGTGTGATCGAGATGGAGCTGGAATAAGATTGATCATGGCTTGAATAGCGCATACCAATCCCGGTGCGGGTACCGCCCAGGCGAAACCGCAGCAGACTTTCCCATTCTGTCCCCCTGTCCTCTCTTTCTCGCCGTCCCGATGACGTCTGCTCGACAACCTGGTTTACGCTGCTCGATCGGCTGTAAACACGGGTCGATAGATTCCAAAGAATACTCGGGCTGATCTGGTAACTCAACCAATTCGTCAGATTTGTTTCTCTTTCGATCCGGGTTTCCAGATCGCCTGTTTCGGATATGAAATACGTCTTTTTGCGATAGCCGATTTGAACGTTTAGCGAATCAGATGTGTTCGTGTAGAACTGTCGGCTGAGTCTGTAGTTGAATAAGAAGTCGCGGTTTCTTCGGCCTCGAAAATTATCCCCCTGAAAATCTACCATTAACTGATTGCTGTATTCCTCCACTTCGAATGGCAGGGAAGCCGATTGAATCTGGTAGAACAGACCATTGCTGGTACGGTCATAGCGTCTGTCCGATTTCCAGCCCAGATAGTTCCTGATTTCCAGTTTCCTTGTGGGCGAAGCTATCCAACCAGCGGCAAAGAGATGGGTGCTGAAATCGTTCAAAAAGCCCGTTTGCCGGTCCGCAAAAATCTTTGAGCGGACGAGGGAACCTACGCGAATCCACGGCGTGAGGTCATAAAGATAATTCAGTGTGAACAGGTGATCGTCCTTCCACTTATCAGACGATATGGAGGACTGCAGGAGATCAGCGTTATAGATTTCCGATAAGACTAGTTGATGCTTATTCTTTAGTGGGATTACCCGAAGAAACCGTGTGCGCCATAAATAACTGTTGAAATCCTGCCTAAAATTAAGTTGCAGCACATTTGTGGTTTGGGTTTTCCCTGGATCTGACAGAATGAGAGGAATGAATAAAGATAAAAGAATGATATTCCTGGGCCTCGGGAAAAGCATGCTGTATGAAATTCAATTTGGACAAATGGAGGGAAGCGCCACGCAAGTTCGAAGACTAATGCCAAATGGTCGAAGGCAAATGAGATTCTGGCTGGTCATATGTGGTTTGCAAGCAGTAGTGATTTGATCTTCTCTAAGGTCTGTTCGGCAGCAGAATGAGGATGATCCTGAAGCCGATCAGGTTTCGGAAGTGCTCGAGTCGGCATGCTCTGCCTTCTTTCGCTTCTTAAGCCGTTTCTTCCTGAGTGGCAATAAGTCTTCCAGTGAGATCTCCTTCTCTGAGAAAGGGCTGGGCGTAATTGCGCCGCCGGAGATAATCAGTTTGAGGGCCTCTTCAACTCGCATTGAAAGTATTGTGGCGTCTTTTTTGGGAACAAAAAGAAGATAGCCGGAAGTTGGATTTGGGGTGGTTGGTAGAAAGATACTGTACACATCCTCTTCAAGAATGTCCTGAATTTCACCGCGGGTATCTTGCGTCATAAAACCAATAGAGTACATACCGCGCCGGGGATATTCGAAGAGAACGACATGCTTAAAAACCTCGCGCTTCTCTGCAAAGAGGGCCTTGAAGATTTGACTAATAGCAATATATATCTTGCTGATGAAAGGAATCCTGGTAAGGAACCATTCTCCGATTCGAAACAGTTTTCTCCCGATCAAAATCTTGGTAAACATGCCAACCAGAACGGTGAGGATGAGCATAACAACGATGCCAAGACCCGGAATCTTACTTTCATAAGCAGGAAGCCCTAGCAACGTGGTAATGTTGTTGAAACCGCCAAGAAGGATTCCATCGAGGCCGATGAATAGATTCCAGAAGATATAAATCGTAAGCGCAAGAGGGGTGATGACCAAAATTCCGGCGATGAGATAGGCGCGCAAATTCCGAATCATCTTTACTTGTCTAATTTGAGTGAAAGGGTTCATGCGGATTGTGCCTATTTTATGCGTGGAATCTCGCAATTAATTTATCAAGCACAGGTTGGAAAATCCAATAAAGATAAGATTGCCCTTCGCCGCCATATGGCGTTGATTAGCTATATGTTATGGTGATGTCCGAAAGAGAGGTGTCGTGAGATGAAAGGCGAGACTCACGGACCCAAAAAATCCGCATACGAAGATGCTAATATGCAGATTAATTCCTACGAATCCAATAAACTGTTTCGCCCTTTTTGATCAGGTAGTATCGTTCGCGGGCGATCTTTTCGATATAATCGTAGTCGCTCTGCAAACGTTCGAGGGTGTTTCTAATTTCGGATTGTTTTTTCTCTTGTTCCGCGATTTCGTTCTGAAGGGTCCGAAATTCACCATGGGTTTCAAAACGTTGAATAATTCCGTATTGGTTGAAGGAGAAATAGGCTAATATAGCCAGTCCGGCAGCTGCGCCGAGAAAGAACTTCAGTCGTTGCATGAATCTTACATGTCGCGGATTTCCGGATCTAAAGTTTCGGCTCAATTCGTTCTCCTGAAGCAATTCAATTCGGTTCTATTTGGATTTTATTATCTGAATACCTGGGAAAACCGCACTGCTGCCGAGTTCCTCCTCAATTCTCAGCAGTTGATTGTATTTTGCTGTGCGCTCGCCACGTGTCACGGAGCCGGTCTTGATTTGCCCCGCGTTGGTTGCCACGGCCAGATCGGCAATAGTAGTGTCTTCGGTCTCGCCGGAGCGGTGAGAGATGACTGAACGATAGCCATGGGTTTTAGCCAGTTCTATGGCATCGAGCGTCTCAGTCAGCGTGCCAATTTGGTTGACTTTAATGAGGATGGCATTGGCAATTCCCTTGTCGATGCCTTCATGCAAAATCTCTGAATTGGTGACAAACAAGTCATCGCCGACAATCTGAATCTCGTTGCCAAGTTTTTCCGTGAGAAGCTTCCAGCCGTCCCAATCATTCTCCGCCATACCATCTTCAATCGAGACAATGGCAGGATATTTTTGGGTCAATTCCACATAGTAATCGATCATTTCCTCGGATGAGAGCTTACGGTCCTCCGATGCAAGGTTATAGGTTTTGCTGTCTGAATCATAAAATTCGCTCGATGCAGGATCAAGACAGATGTAGATATCTTTTCCCGCTGAATAGCCTGCCGCTTCTATTGCCTCCAGAATTAATTGAATTGCTTCTTCGTTAGACTTCAGGTCGGGTGCAAAACCGCCTTCGTCTCCCACTGCGGTAGAATATCCCTTCTTCCCCAGGAGTTCCTTCAGCGTGTGAAATGTCTCTGCCGCATAACGCAAGGCTTCCTTGAAGGATGATGCCCCTGCCGGGAAAATCATGAATTCCTGCAGATCTACATTATTATCCGCATGCCTGCCGCCATTGATGACGTTCAGCATGGGGACTGGGAGTATGTGGGCGTGTGTGCCGCCAATGTGTTGGTATAAGGGAATTCCGAAGGCGTCGGCGCCTGCTTTACACACAGCCAATGAAACCCCAAGAAGCGCATTCGCGCCCAGGTTTGACTTGGTCTTGGTGCCGTCCAATTCAATGAGTAGCTCATCGATTTTGATCTGCTGCGAGGCATCCAGGCCAACGAGCTGCTCAGCAATGGTTTCATTGACCGTCTTGACTGCGGTGAGCACGCCTTTCCCTTTGTATCTCGCCGCATCGTTGTCACGCATCTCGAGCGCTTCTCTTTCTCCCGTGGAAGCGCCGGACGGAACCGCCGCCTGCCCTACGGCGCCGGAGTCGAGAACCACATCCACTTCTATTGTGGGATTGCCCCTGGAATCCAGAATCTCACGAGCGGCCACGTCTATGATGGTCGTCATTCATATCCTCAGGCATGTATCAAATTTCTAAATATCCGGGAAGCATTAACTGCCGGTTACAGGTGCGCTTAAGATACAAATTTTTTAATAAGTTGCAAGTGGTTTGTGGCGGCGACACGGTCCCACCGCATTTCGAAAGTGCGGGGGACCTTTCACGGACGAATCTTTTGACCAATCTCACAGGTGGGCGGTTTATGTCTCAGCCGGAATAGCTCTCCTGCTTTTCGTGAGCATTGCTGCGACACTTCGAAGGAAAAGGTGAATGTCCCCGGTGAAGTCCCCGGCACTTTGGAAGTGCGGGGGAATTGGTCTTTTACACCCGGTTCAATCCTTCACTCACTCCCGACCCCAATCACCCCACATGCCAATCGCGATCCGGCAGCGCCCGTAG
>JAUXJX010000046.1 GCA_030624545.1 Bacteroidota bacterium
CCTACCGGTGGGCATAGGGCTCTTCGTGGGCGAATACCGTGATGTTTGGAATCAAATGTCTGCCGCGGCAGTGTTATTCAGCATTCCGCCACTCATTCTCTTTCTGATGACACGCAGAACTCTCGTGAAAGGTCTGGCAGCGGGAGCGTTGAGGTGACAAAACCGATAAGGAAACGTAATCGTGCATTTTCAGCCTGATTATCACCATATGTTGGATGTACTCAAGAATCGACGTCCTGCACGTTTGCCCTTGTATGAGCACATCATTAGCCCTGAGATTATGGAACGGATTCTGGGAGTTGAATTTGCCGGATTAGCCAACGGTGACGATTCGGATTTGAAGGAGTTCTTTACGCACTATTGTCGCTTCTTTCGGGAAATGACTTACGATACGATCTCTTTCGAAGTCAGCATTATTGAGATCCTTCCTGATCATGGCGCCATCTCGGGCGGCCGCCCAGGCCCTATTCAAAATCGCGAGGATTTTGACAAGTATCCATGGGACGAATTACCGCAGCGATTCAAGAATGTGGCTGCCAGACAGTTTGAAATACTTGCCGCGTGTTTACCCCATGGGATGAAAGCCATAGGTGGGGTGGCGAATGGCGTGTTGGAAATCAGCGAGGATTTGGTCGGGCTCGAGTATTTGGGCTACATGATGGCGGATGATCCTGAGCTTTTTTCCGCGCTCTTTCGTAAAATTGGCGACCTCATGTTTGAGCTCTGGGGTGTTTTCCTGGATCGCTATGCCCAAGCTTTCCCAATTTGTCGATTTGGTGATGATCTTGGCTTCAAAACCAACACGTTGGTGTCTCCCCAGATTATACGGGAGCATATCATTCCGCAATACCGGCGCGTTATCGGGCTGGTACACAGCTCCGGGCGACCCTTCTTGTGGCATTCATGCGGGAACATCTTCGGCGTCATGGAGGACATGATCGAGGTCGGCATCAATGCGAAGCACTCCAACGAGGACAACATCGCGCCCTTTGACGAATGGATCTCTCTCTATGGCGACCGCATTGGACTGCTGGGAGGATTCGATCTCAACTTTCTCTGCTCGAAGACGCCGGAAGAAATTTTCGCAGGTGTTGTGGAATTGGGACAAATGTTCAGGCAGCAGGCAAAAGGATACGCCCTGGGATCCGGTAATTCCATTCCGGAATACATTCCGGTCGAATCCTATATGGCCATGCTAAACGCTGCTCAACAGATTCGCCAAAATGAAATCAATACTGATTGATCAAACGCCCACCTGTGCGTTTGGAATTCACTCTAAACTGGAGGTTTTCATGAACATAAAAGCCACGTTAACGACAATGGTTGTGCTGCTTTCAGCTTGCTCAACGGTCTTCTCCCAAACGAATGTAACCAAAGAAGACTACCTCAAGACGATCAAAGAAGTCGAAGGCCAAATATGGGAGAATTACACAAAGTCCGTTGACGAATGGCAGAAAAGTGACCCGACGACAAGATCAAAAGAACCGCCAAAGCCTCACAATCATTGGGCACGATTCTCCGGGCTTTTGTATTCGGTAACGGGAGAGAAGAAATACGCTGAACACGCGAGAGAGATCCTACTCACAATGCCCTCGAGTGATAATTTCTATGCAATTCAAATCATTAAGCAGATTGAAGGCAGTGGTCTTTTGACTGAGGAGGAGTTGCAGGTCATCAATGAGAAGATCGTGGCAGGAGCAGAAAGAGCGGTTCTCTACTGGCCGGAGTGGGGTGCCATGAATCACGCGACCAATGGTGTTGTCAACAACCTGACGGCTGCCATGCAACATTTGCCGGATCATCCGGATTTTGATCGGTGGAAACAAAAGCGAGACATCAACCTCTCAGGCAGCTGGGGGCTATGGTCAATTGAGGATTCACAAATCTACATCCCGGTTTGGAACAAACCCATGATGCAGTATGCGGAGTTGGAGGGCCGAGAAGACGAGTTCTATGCCATGCCGATGACCAAATATTACTTTGACTATCTGGTGCAATTGTTGACACCCGGCGGGCAGATTGTGGAATTCGGCGATGGCAGATACGGAAAAGGATATACCTGGGATTGGATGATCTCAGTCTTGGAAAAAGGCGCATCAGTCTATCGCGATGGCAAAATGAAATGGGCTGCGCGCCGCATCTACGAAGCTCATGTGAAAGAACTGGGACACAGGCCCGGTGCTGAAATTGTTGAAGCATATTATTGGGCAGATGATTCGATCAAAGAGGAGATCCCGACTGACAAGAGCCGTCTTGTTCTGGAAGATTATGTCGGGAAAAAGGTTGTCTTTCGTAGTGGATGGGATCGAAATGCGACCTACCTTTTTTTGAATTTCATGGATGATGCCCCGTTTGGAATCGACGGCAAGGAACACATGATAACCTCCATTAACGTAGAGACCGAGAAGAACCATCACGGTCATGCGGATGAAAATGCTATCGGTTTGCTTATGAAGGATGGTTCCATTCTCTTGTATGAATCAGGATACCGTGAGACTTCCTCGACAGGGCCGGACGGACAGTTTCGTGCCGATGTGTTTCACAACAAGCTGATTGTACGGGAAGGATTAGCCGATCCAAACTGGCGTCTCATGCCGTTTCTCCTGGATGGTGGCCGGTATAAATTCGTCAATACAAAACTCATGCACTTCCGCCGATTTAAGGAAGTTGATATCAGCAGAACACGGTTAACTTATGACGAGATGGGCTACCAATGGGATCGCTTGATCACCTATGTCAAAGGCAAAGAATGGTTCGTTATTTTCGATATTGTGAAAATTTTGAAGGATGGAGACAAGACATTGGCCAATCTCTTCTACACCCAGAATATCACCGACTTTGATGTGAATAATCGCATCTGGTTTGATACCTATTATCGAACCATAGCTGCCACGCCAACACTGGCTCCGTACTATGCCGGTGAAACGATTAAGGAGGATACCCGGCTGCTCATGTATTTTCCGGAAGGCACCTCGTTTAGGGTCGGAGCAGAGCAGTTACGCAACAACGTCCAAACCGAGTGGGCAGTTTATAGCGCCAAATCCGACAGTTTCAAAAGCGGCGACATTCTTGTTTATACCACATTGCTGATACCCCATCCAAAAAGCGTTGACGCGAAAACGATTGTCGCCTCGCTGGCAGGCGTAGAGGTTTTTCACAAAGGAAATGGCTATGGCCTGAAATTGCCCACAGAAAGCGGATACATGCAATTTAACGCTATGCTGGATTTGGAAGCGGAGTACCTAAAGGAAAATGTTCGCCCTAGATACAACTTTGAATCAGGGCGGGCAGACTATGGCGAGTTGACCACGGACGCGCGCTATTGCTATCTGAATAAAAATGACAGCGAATTGTTCTATTCTTTCTTCCAGGCATCCAAACTGGTCGTGAATGGACAAATCATCTTTGAGGCTCAGGGAATGGAGTTTGGCCAGGATGACGGCAGTTACAGCAGATACGGCGTGCCTAAGTGGGTTGCCTGGGAGGATAAGATTAGACTAAAGAAGAAATAGCATTTGACAGAGAGACTCAAGTTGCGCCCTGCTTTTTGCGAATTAGCATCCTGAGTAGACAACAGTTAGACGAATTCGAGCCAAAGATGCCTCGACTTCGCTAGGCATGACGGCGATAAGGGAATGGGCCTCAACTTGGTCAGAATATGAGGAAGGGAGCAAGACCATGAACAGAATCGCAGTTGCAGTTTTGGTGCTAGCATTATTCTGTTTACCAGTAAACGGTGATGCTTCAATCCAAGAGAGGGAAACGGTTCGCGATGCATTGCAAAACACAAAAATCATTGCATATCCTGACAACGGCAGACCGGTTGACCAAACTGTCGCCATTGAGCTAAAAGAAACACTGGCGCCCCATGCTAAGATTGTTTCCGCCTTAGATGCATCAGGGCTCCCTTCAAAAGGAGTCATTCGAATCGCGATTGCCGATGAGAATTTTGTTAAAGGTCCAGACAAGGTTTCAGGAGACAGAGCCTGGATGTTTTTCCGCATCAGTTCATCCGGAGACGGAGAATTGGTGACTTCCAAACCGCATCTCTTATATGCTCTCCTCTGTCAGATCAAAGACGAATGGTCCGATCAAGAGGCAGCCCAATTTGAACGTGGAAAATTGTTGTATGCAAGCTTTAGCTGGCTCAGGGGAGAAGACGGTTTCTACGGCACAAAGAAACGATTTACTCGTGACTACAATCCCGAAAGCGCAATAAGAGAGCTTGCGCGCATGGGGTGCTCAAGTGTTGTGGTAAACGCACTCGCGACCCCATTTTCATTGGAGACCGGTCCGCCGGGAGAAGTGTATTATCGCTTTTATGTTGGTGCACCGGATTTGGATCAGTTTGTTGAGACAGATTTGAACAAGGGCAGCTATCCGCCCGAATATCTCGTGGCGAATTTTACTTTTCTCAAAAGACAGGCGCAGCTCGTGGTCAAATACGGCTTGACACCGGGCCTCTACATTTGTAATCCAAGGTCGGTGCCTGAATCATTAATTCAAAAATTTCCCTTCCTCCGTGGCGCCCGTGTTGATCATCCGTTTCGATCTTTCCGGCCACGTTTCACGCTCACACTCGGACATCCGGCTGTCAGATGGCATTACGCTGAGATGTTGAAAAAGATTCTGCAAGAAATTCCAGAAATCGGATTCATCAATACCTTTCTCAACGACAGTGGCTCGGGTTTTGAATTTACTTCACGACTTTATAGCGGCAGGAACGGCGGCGCGTATGTCGCGAGAGAATGGATGGCCCACGAAGAATTCGAACAGGCGGCTGCCAAAAACATTGTGAGGTATTATCGGTTATTGCGCGATGTCGCCCAGGGGATCAATCCCGACTTTCGACTGATTGCCGGTTTATTTGCCATCCCGGAAGAGCAGTCCTTGGTCCTAGAGGGAATGGACAACGGTATCGATCTGCAGATGTCTCTGGCCGACAAGAAAAATCCCGAAAAGTGGAAGAGAGAACTGGCTCTTTTGCAACGGGGCTCATATCTTTTTACCGGCACTTCTGCAAAAGGAAGTTTGGTGTTGGGCACACCGGCTCCCTGGCTTACTCACGAGAGATTACATACACTGATCAAAGAGGAACTCGACAAGGCTACTGTGACAGTAGACCCGCCGTCACTGGCGCCCTGGGATGTGAATCGCGAGGTTCTCAAAGCTTATCAACTCGGCCAGCTAGATAGTGTCGATGACTTTATCGACAAGATCGCCGTTGTATGGGTTGGACAAAAGTATGCATCCAACCTAGTGGATATCTGGCGCGACTGCGACGAAGCGGTTCGCAATGTTCCGGATGTACCGTTGTATGGTACCTCCTGGGCTTTTGAGATGTATCGCCTGTGGATTCGGCCCTTTGTGCCGGACATCGACAAGATCCCTGAATCCGAGCGTGACTACTACGAGAAATTTATTATCTCTGTTTTTAATAATCCGCATCGGGTTGATCTCGCCGCTGATGTGTTGTGGAAATTGATCTCCATTGAGCAAGGCGATGAAATAGTCCGTAAATATGATGCCGAAGTTTGGCCGCCTTTGAAGCGGGCAATTGCGGCTATAGAGAATACCGTCGATGAAATTTCGTCGGGTGACCCGGGGCGTGAGATATTTGTCGATCTGCGAGATCGGCTGTACGGTGCGCGCTGCTATTTCCGTACACTGCGCAATGTTGGCGCCTGGGTCGCAGGGGTCCACGGTTATCTTGATGCAACCGGCGAGGCGGAAAAACAGTTGCGGCTGAGAATGGTGCGGGAAATGATGAGTGATGAGCTGCAAAATGCCCGGGATCTTTTGCAGCTTTGGCGCAGCACAGAGATTAGCTTTATTCCAATACACGCATCCGGCGAAACCTGGCATGAGTATGGTGACAATCTCGGCAAGCTCATCGTGAAGAAAATCGCACTCATGGAAAAACACAAAGACGATCTTCCTTACATCGATCCGAACTACATGTGGCGTATGCCGCCGGAGTTCAAAAGTCTCGAGAAGAAGTATTTGAGTGAGGAATGATTTAAAGCCCGGAAATCCAATGAAATATCACGGCAAATATACAATATTCGATCCTAGCCAAATCGAGACTTATCCTTTGCGCACGCGCAGGAACAGAGTCAAACTTGAAGACCTCATTTTGCCAAAACAATTAACTGAATACAGTTTCGATCTACCCAAAAAGATCCATCAGAAAATCAATGCAGTGGCTCAGTCGGTCGTCTCCCATCGCAAAATGGACAAGCCCGTGATTCTCTTTACGGGTGCGCATCTGATCAAAAATGGTTTGGGTCCACTGGTCGTCGATCTTGTCAAACGAGGCATGATCACGCTTGTCGCTGGTAACGGCGCGACGCCCATACATGATTTTGAGCTGGCATTGATTGGCGAAACCAGCGAAGATGTACCCAAAGCCCTGGGGCAGGGTCAATTTGGTATGGCCTATGAATTCGCCTACATCAACGCCGCTTTAGCTGTGGGGAATATGTATAATCTTGGCTATGGCGAATCGCTGGGTAGAATGATCTGTGATGAGAGCTTTCGTAATGAAGTTTTATCTTCCGTTGCTCGGGACGACTCCCCGCGGGATTTTCCATACGCAGCAACTAGCGTCCTGGCAGCCTGCTATGAAAAAAACGTACCGTTTACAGTACACGCCGGCATCGGGGTAGATGTGACAGACCAACATGCTTCTTTTGATGGGGAAGCCAAAGGAGGTTGTTCCGGACGAGACTTTCTGATCTTTGCAAATGAGACAACAAAATTCACAGATGGAGGTGTTGTTTTAAACATCGGCAGTGCAGTACAAGGGCCCGAGGTTTTACTCAAGGCTATATCCATGGCCGCGAACATCGGCGAAATCCCCGGCAAAATCATCACGGCGGATTTTGACCTGCGGTCTTATGATTCCAAACAGATGGCGGACGAATCGTCCGTGGGATATTATTTCCGCGACCAAAAGAGCATTGTAACGAGGGTCCCGCAGGCTTTTGGCGGGACCGGGTATTACATTCAAGGAGAACAAAAGCAAACCGTGCCGTTGTTATACAAACAGATCATTGAGCTATTGCGGTAAGCTGGTCATTGATGAGTACGCTGGCCGTGGATCCATGTTTGACTCGTAAACAAAATCACAATGAGAGATTTCCCCAGGCTTCATGAGGACGTCGTTTTCGGTCGGTCAGGCGGTCGTATTATCTGGCAGCCGCGCATCATCTGCTGGTATCACGACAAGATATTTGCAGGACAACCACTCCCTGCCCCTTACAAAGGCATGAGCATTCCGGAAATCAATCGATCTCTGGATTGCTCTGCCCGTCTATATGATTTCAACGTCTGTTTCAGGCGGGTTGAGAATCCCTCAATATGACATACGGAACGGCAGCTCAACGAAACCGACAGCGAAATCGTCATCGACACGCCGGCCGGTAAAGAGGTTGCAGTACACCGGCGCTCTCCGAACAACCCGGAAATCATCCATGTGAAATGGGAGGTGGAAACAGAAGAGGAGTTGAAGGTCGCGACGTGGCGGGCGGAGAATACGACGTGGCAATGGGACCAGGGGTGCTTTGAGGGGTTACAGAAAGAGATCGGTGACCTTGGGGCTCCCACAATGTTTATGCCGAGAATGAATGTCCAGAGCCTTTACATCGAGAAGATGGGAATCGAAAAAGGCATCTTCGCCATCTACGATTGGCCCGACACCGTCGAAGCCTTTTTCCGGGCTCTCGAAGAAAGCCATGATCGGCTGATTGACGTGATCAATGCATCGCCCATTGACATCATCAACTTCGGCGAGAACATCCACGCCGGAACCCTCTCCCCCAACCTGTTTCTGAAGTATCATCTACCCGCTTGCCAGCGTCGCTGCGAGAAGCTGCACGGAGCCGGCAAATTTGTTTGCTCCCATTGGGATGGGGACTGCGCCCCGCTTCTTCCATACGCGAAAGAGACGGGATTGGACGGAATAGAGGCCATCACCCCGAAGCCACAGGGAGACGTGACACTTGACGAAATCAAGGAGGCCCTCGGCGACGAGATGTTTCTTCTGGATGGAATTCCTGCCATCTATTTTGACGAGACATTCCCGGTGAAGACGCTGGTCGAATGCACCAGAAAGATCATCGATCTTTTTGCCCCCAAGCTCGTGCTTGGAATCTCGGATGAGATCTCATCCACCGGCGATATTGAACGAATTCGCATTGTCGGCGACATTGTCGACGAATACAACGCGCAGTTTTGCAGAGAGTCGGACCAAGGTTTAATGAGCTCAAAACTAAAAAAAATACAAACATGATGAACGCATCATCGAGGCCTCAAATCTTGTCAAGAATTCTAGTAACAGGTGGATGTGGAAAAATAGGCTCATATTTCGTCCGGTTTGCTGCAGATTGATATTCTATTCGAGTGGTGGACAAGGTGGCTTGGGATACGAATAGACTTGGCCGCCTTTCGGGTGAGAGCCTTGTAGCTGATTTACAGAGCTTGGATGAGTGCCGGAAGGCGTGCGATGGTATCAACGTGGTCATTCATCTTGCGGCAGACCCATCGCCAAAGGCAGGCTTTTTGGATTCACTTTTAACCAATAATATCATCGCCACTTATAATATGTTCTATGCAGCCAAAGACGCAGGGTGCAAGCGGTTCATTTTCGCCAGTAGTGCGCAAGTGTTTGCAGCATATCCTGACGACGTTCAGGCTAAGGTCAACACGCCGGTCAGGCCCAAAAACCTTTATGGCGTTTCCAAATGCTTTGGAGAAGCTTTGGCAGCACATTTCGCCTTCAATGAAGGCCTGCCCGGCGTGGTTTTGAGAATTTGTTCATATGAATTTCCCGAGGACCACGAGCGTCTGTCACTTCGTGATCTGACTGCATTTTTGAGTCCTGATGATTTTAACCAACTTTTGATAAGATGTATTGAGACTCCAGATATAACCTTTGCCATCGCTCATGCCACATCGGACAACCGGTTCAAGCGTCTGGATCTTACAGAAACAATTCAAGCGCTGGGCTATAATCCGCAGGCGGATGCATTTGATATATTCCGGGTTTGAGAGGTAAAAAGGCGCCCTAATCATCGTTTCAAGGCGAGCAAAAACAGCGAGCGGTTTTTTTGGATTTAGTAAGAATTTTGGACCAGGTTTGTTTGATTTGGATGACCTGAACTCCCCTGTTTTTGTCGCCTTACCCAATATCCGTTATAAGACGTAGAGGTTGTTGTTCATGCGAATTCTAGTCAC
>JAUXJX010000387.1 GCA_030624545.1 Bacteroidota bacterium
CTGCAGACCAGCTAATCGAAAGATTGCAAATTGAGGGTAAAAACTCACCGGCGGATCTTCTAATTACCGTTGATGCCGGACGGCTGCACCGGGCAAAAGAAAAGGGACTGCTGCAAGCCATTGACGCCGAGAAGTTGAAAAGCAATATCCCCGGCCGGCTTAGAGACCCCGAGGGATTCTGGTTCGGACTGACGAAACGCGCCCGGATCATTGTCTATTCCAGGGAAAGAGTAAATCCGGAACAACTTTCAACATACGAGGCACTGGCGGACGAGAGATGGAAAGGAAAAATTCTGGTGCGTTCCTCGGGCAATATTTATAATCAGTCTCTTCTGGCTTCCATTATTGTGGCGAACGGAAAAGTTGCCTCCCGGGAGTGGGCCAAAGGCCTGGTGGCCAATTTAGCCAGAAATCCAAAAGGAAATGACAGGGATCAGGTGAAGGCAATCGCCGCGGGAATTGGAGATGCGGCACTAGTAAACAGCTATTATGTCGGAAGAATGATGAATTCCGGCGACGCAGCAGAGAAAACAGCGGCCGAAAAAGTAGGAGTCTTCTTTCCAAATCAGGAGGGAAGAGGAACGCACATCAACGTCAGCGGTGCTGGTGTTACTGCAAACGCAAAGCATAAAGAAAACGCGATTAAACTTCTGGAATTTCTTTCCAGTGTCGAAGTGCAGGAGCAATTCGCTTCGGCAAACTACGAGTACCCGGTCAATCCGAAAGCGAAAAACTCAGCGCTGCTCGATTCCTGGGGAGCCTTCAAAGCGGACAACATCAACTTAACTGCATTGGGTGTAAATAATTCCGACGCTGTTAAGATCTTCGACGAAGTGGGCTGGAAATAAGTGGCGGATTGAAAGAATGAATGTCGCCAAGGCACAGCTCGACTACTGGAAAAGCCTCGTCTACCAATTAAGAATCGAATTCAAGTTTGGCCTAAACTGGTGGACTCTCGTTTCACTCCTGCTGGTATCGATTGTGAGCGCACCAATTCTTGTGGTGCTGGCTCATATTTTTTATCCTCCCGGCGAAACTTGGAATCACCTCGCAGCGACGGTCTTGCAGGACTATGCCATCAATTCGATGATTCTCATCGTCGCTGTCGGCGCTATCGCTCTTCTCCTGGGCGTAACCACCGCCTGGCTCGTTACGACTTGTGATTTTCCCGGCCGCAAGTTCTTCAGCTGGGCGCTTATTCTCCCGATTTCAATTCCTACATATATCGCTGCCTATACTTATGCAGGTATATTCGACTTTACAGGTCCGGGTCAGAATCTACTCCGTTCGCTCTTCGGTGGAACGCTCTACTTCGATATTATGACGATGGAAGCCATCGTTTTCATTTTGGCTTTCGCCCTTTATCCCTATGTGTATCTGATTTCGCGCGCGGCCTTCTACCGGCAGTCGAGAACAATTTTGGAGGCCTCCCGCATACTGGGCAAAGGGCCGCTGACATCCTTTTTCAAGATCGCACTGCCGTTGGCGCGGCCCGCAATTGCCGGAGGCGTTTTCCTGGTGGTCATGGAAGTCCTGAACGACTACGGCGCCGTAAAGTATTTTGGCATCCCCACTTTTACCACTGGAATTTTTCGAGCCTGGTTCTCGCTCGGGGATCCGGACGCCGCCATTCGTCTGGCAACGATATTGATGCTTTTCGTATTCCTGCTCATGTGGCTTGAGACCAAGCAAAGAGGCAAAGCCAAATTCAGCGGCAATGACACGCCCTTCAAACCGATGCAAAAATTCTCATTATCAAAACCGAAAACCATTGCAGCCTGCGCCGCCTGCGCAATTCCTTTTCTGTTCGGATTTCTGATTCCGGTAGCTCAGCTCATATCCTGGTCGTTCCAAACGGCCGGCCAGGTGGTCAATACGGAATTCCTGAGACTAGTCCTGAACAGTTTTATGCTTGCGCTAATCGCTTCTTCTCTCTGCGTGGCGGTCGCTCTATTTGTCGTATATGCAGCGAGGCTCAATCAGTCTGTCTTGACGCAGGGTCTGTCGAGATTCGCTGTCCTGGGTTACTCGATTCCCGGCGCCGTGATAGCCGTTGGCGTATTGATCCCTTTCAACAAAATTGACCAATCCATCGATCGCTTCATGACGACAAATTTTGATATCTCGACGGGACTGATCCTCACGGGAACGCTGTTGGCTGTTACATTCGCCTACCTGGTTCGATTCCTCGCCATTTCCTTCAACCCCATCAAAGCCGGATTCGAGAACATGGGCACAAACCTCAATGAAGCCTCGCTTTCCCTGGGCACGACTCCGTTAAAAACCCTGAAGAAAATCAATTTGCCACTGGTGAAAGGCGCGCTGTTGGCTGCGGCAATCCTGGTTTTTGTTGATGTATTGAAGGAACTTCCGGTCACCTTGATTTTGAGGCCCTTTAACTTCGATACGTTGGCGATCCGGGCATTCGAGCTGGCCAGTGACGAGCTGGTGGCGCAGTCCGCCAATGCGGCTTTAATCATTATCCTCACTAGCGTTCTACCCGTAATTGCATTGAGTAATTTGATGTCTAGAGGAAGCAAATGGAAGACCTGATCCTGAGAAATATATCCAAGAGATATTTTGCCGGCGATGGCTATGCCGTGAGGGAGGTTTCGCTTTCGGTGTCCCGTGGAGAGGTGATGGCGCTGATCGGTGAAAGCGGCAGTGGGAAGACCACTCTGCTCAGGCTAATTGCGGGCTTCGAAATTCCTGATTCGGGCGAAATGGTGATTCAGGACAAAATGGTTTATGATGGCAAGATCTTCACCGCGCCCGAAAAGCGCGGTGTCGGCATGGTTTTCCAGGACGCGGCCCTGTTTCCCCATCTTTCCATATCGAGTAACATTGGCTTCGGACTGCACAAACTCAGGAATTCCGCAAAAAAGAGCCGTATCGCAGAACTAATGAAACTGGTTGGATTGGACGGAATCGGCGACCGCTATCCCCACCAGCTTTCCGGCGGCCAGCAGCAGAGGGTCGCCCTGGCACGTGCTCTGGCGCCGAACCCATCGTTGATCCTTTTGGACGAGCCTTTCAGCAGTATAGATAAGAACCTGAAGGACCAGGTCCGGGACGAAATGCGGCAAATCATCGAGCAAACCAACACGACGTCCGTTTTTGTGACCCACGATACGAAAGACGCACTGTCCATTGCCGACCGCGTCGCCATTCTCAGAAAAGGCAGGCTTTTGCAAATCGATACGCCGGAAATGATTTATGAAAAACCGGTCTGCAGTTGTGTGGCGGGTTTCCTGGGCAAGACCAATCTATTGAAAGCAAATGTGACTGAAGCCGGCTTCGAAACCGCCATAGGATTTATTCCTTCCGAAATTGCGAATAGCAAAAATGGACCGGTCACGCTCTCGATTCGTCCGGAGCACTTCGATGTGTTGAACACCGATCAGCCCGGCATATGCGCCAAGGTTGCAGAGATTTCATTCTGCGGGGA
>JAUXJX010000404.1 GCA_030624545.1 Bacteroidota bacterium
GCCAATTCGGAACGATCCCGCTCTTCGTCCATATTGTAGTTGGTCGGATGATCCTCGCCGCCATAGATTTTCGAATCGATATCTCCACCGCCGGAAAGAATAAGGCCGTCCACCACATCTAGCAAGGGCTCGCTTTCTTTTTCGCCCGGCGGCAAAATGACAGCAAGCCCACCTGCGGCTCTGACGGCATCAACATATTCGGAAGGCAATGTGAATTCGTTTTCCTCATTTCGGCCATAGCTGAAGATGCCGATAACGGGTTTGTCTTTGATCATTTCAATGTCTGACATAAAAACCAAAAAACTTCCAACCACGGATTTAGACGGATTAACACAGACGGTAATCTAATTTCTCAATAATCCGTGACAATCCGTGAAATTCCGTGGTAAGTTTTTATTAAGCTCTTTCGAAGTATCTCTCCCGTTCCCAACTCGTGACGACTTCATCAAATTTGCGCTGCTCAGTACGAAAGAAATGCAGATAATGCTCGACAGCATCCTCGCCAAAGGCCTTCCTGGCAAGTTCGCTTTGCTCAAATAGGTCGATGGCATCCTTAAGGTTTTTGGGAACCTGGGGCAGGTCGGATGCCTGGTACGCATCTCCGTCAAACTCGTCTGGCGGCTCTATTTGATTCTCGATGCCATCCAACCCTGCCGCCAAAGTGGCGGCAAAAGCCAGGTAGGGGTTGGCGTCCGCGCCCGGAATACGGCATTCAATTCGCAGAGAGCTGTTCTTTCCAACTACGCGAAACCCGGCGGTGCGATTGTCCCTGCTCCAGGCAATTCCGGTTGGCGCGAATGAGCCGGCCAGGTAGCGTTTGTAGGAATTTACATATGGCGCGTAGAAGACGGAGAATTCCCGGGCATGGCTGAGCCATCCGCCTAAAAACCAGCGAAAGACATCGGATTCAACAGCGGCGTCGTTTCCCGAGAACAGATTCATCTCGCAATCTGCATCCCACAAACTCACGTGGACATGCATGCTGGAACCTGCCAGTTTCTCATTCCATTTGGCCATAAACGTGACCGACAATTCCTGCTGATGCGCAATCTCCTTGACGCCATGTTTGTAAAGGACGTGCCTGTCCGCCATTTCCATGAAGTCCGCATACTTAAGATTAATCTCGTGCTGGCCGGGTCCCCACTCGCCCTTGCTAAACTCAACGGGTATCCCGCTTGCATCCATCAAATTGCGGATTGCGCCAACCAGGCCCTCTTCCTTGGTGCCCTGGAGAATATGATAATCTTCAATATACCAGCCAAAGGTCTCCAAATTATCGAAGTTCTTCTGTTTCGCTCCGTCAAAGCTGTCTTTGAAGATAAAAAGCTCCAACTCAGAACCGCACATGGGCTCATATCCGGCGGACCTTGCCCGCTCGATTTGTCGGGCCAGAATGCGGCGGGGAGCGACCTCAACCGGGTCGCTGTCTGGTTCTAAAAAGAGATCACATAACACCATCGCGGTCCTTGGCAGCCAGGCAGCGCGACGCAGTGTATTCCAGTCCGGCTCTGCCCGGAAGTCGCCGTAGCCCTTTCCCCAACTCGTAAACTTGTATCCGGGTACGGGGTCCATTTCCATGTCACATGCCATCAGGTAGTCGCATGCGTGCATTCCATGTTTTTCAACGTGCTCCAAGAAAAAATGTCCGGTGATCCGCTTGCCAACCAAACGGCCGTACATATCGGGAAAGGCGGTGAGAATCGTATCGATCTCGCCCTCTTCGATCTCATGGCGAAGGATATCGAGATCCAGCTTGCCTGGGACATCTTGAGGCGGCATATTATTTCTCCATTTTAACCACGGATTAACACGAATTTATCACGGATATAGGATACAAAACCAACCAATGTCATTCAGAAGGAATCTTTTTTGAAATTCTGCTATATGCTGCTTTTCAGAAGATTCTGCCAGCATGCCCGGCCGAGGCGCGAATGATACGCCTTGTCTTTTTTTCATTTTCATGAAGCATCCGTGAATTTGCATGTAATATCGAGGAGATTCAAACATAATAAACACACCCCTGGCTCCCCCTTCGGCAGGCTCAGGACAACGCCTCTCAACAGGCTGTTGCAGAAGGGGTAAAAAGCCTCGAATTGTCATCCTGAATCCGCCGCAGGCTGATGAAGGATCTTGTCTGAAATTCATTCTAACTCTCATGTAATCATATTGTTAATCGCGGTACTGGCAAGATTCTTCTCCCGGCAAGCCGGGATCAGAATGACATTTTGTATGATTTTGTGCATTCTGCAACACCCTCTCAAGAGGGGAGTTATTTTGTCAGCATTATTCGTTTTTAGATAATTCAATTTGTCAATTCGAGTCCCCTCTCGAGACCGCGTCCTGAGCCTGACGAAGGAGGGGATTTAGGGGTGTGTTCATACGTTTGAATGAAATCGCTTCGCTAATTTCCGTCACGATCAGTCCAAATCGAATTTCCAAACAGTTCTCGCTTGCCGAGAATCGTAATTTCATACTCACGCGGTCTCACACTTATTGATGATCTTTAAAGTTAGTGCTCCAAATCCTTCTCGGCAGCCTTAATCAATGCAAATTCTTCCTCCGGAGACTCGGCCACAAGATGACGGCGCCCGTGAATCCAGAAGTAGATGATTCCGGCCAGGTACCAGATGACGATTCCGTACACCCCGGGCCGGTACTCGGGATTCGCGAAGCACGCGACTATAGCAATCAGGGCCAATATTCCCGCAATGTAAGCAAAACATATCCCGCCGGGGCTCAGATAAGGTCTTTCAAGTTTCGGCATGCGTTTTTTGATGACAATATAACTGGCCATCATCAGCACGTAGGAGATGGCCGCACCAAAGACCGCCATGTTCAGCAGCGCAGCCCCCACGATCCCGCTGCTGTAGCGATCCAACAAGATGACGGCTGCCAGACCGACCAGAGCGCCGCCGATTAATGCAATGTAGGGCGTGTGTCGCCCCGGCAGTGTCAAAGACCAAACATGGGGGAAATATCCCGCGCGTGAAAGGGCGAAAATTTGACGGCCATAAGCATAGATTATGGAATGGAAACTGGCAATTAATCCTGTAAGGGCGATGAGTGTGAGGATAGCGGAGGCCGCGCCAAAGCCGAAAACCGCTGCAAATCCGTCGGCCAATGGTGCATCAGATTTGCCAATTCCGGCTGCGCCGCCGTTTACTCCGGCATTGAGAACCAGCGTAAAAACGGAGAGAATCAGCAGAGTGAAAATGCCAAGCACCATGGCCTTGGGCATATCCTGCGAGACATTTTCCGTCTCTTCTGCCGCCAAAGGCAGCTCCTCGATGGCCAGGTAGAACCATATGGCATA
>JAUXJX010000226.1 GCA_030624545.1 Bacteroidota bacterium
AACGTCATCGGGAAAGGCCTTGAAGCTCATCAAAAAATCGGCCAGAACATCGGACTCTTCATCCGTAAGAAAAAAATTGGGCATTTCCGTTTGGGGTCGAAATTCTTGCGGGTCCTTCAGCCAACGCCCCAGCCAGCCCCGATTCAACACCTTACTTCCGATGCCATCGAGGGATGGGGCAAAGCCCTTTTGAAATCCTGGGATGTCATGACAGGCGACGCAGTTTAGTTTCTCAATCAGCTTTCGGCCCCGGTTCAAAGTAGGGGTTTCCTTGAGTTCAGCGCCAAGGTGGCAGCGACCACAGGAAGATTCAAGATAGCGATTGGGAAGAACCGGCTTGTCCCAGAATTCAGACGCCAGGTGGGCATCGTCGTATTTTGTGGCAAGTCCCTGGCCCTGGTGGCAAATTGTGCAACCGAATTTGTCGAGATCGTGTGCGACTTTGGGATGCGTACGATAAGGTTCAGGAGCATTCGCCAGTTTGCTGTTTTGCACCCCGACATGGCAGGTCGTGCAGCGGTCGATCCGATCTAGATCCTGGACCCAGATCTGCTGCAGTCCAACGGGAATCGGCTTCACTTTCTGAGGAAGCACCTCGATGATCTCGTTATACTCCTGCTGAACGGCCCGCCACTCCTGCATCGTGTCTTTTAACGGCGATATTGCCAGCACGGCCAGAAAAAAAACGCTGGTGATCGCATAAACCCTTCTCAACTTATGCATTCAATGTACCTTGCTCAATTTGCGAATCCATATGAGCCCGCCCTATTTCCACGGCCATATCCAACTCCAGGCCGGTCCACGAAAATATGTGCCGATGATCGTCAGTACCGTAACCACCACGACGAACCAGGTCATGATCCAATCGGACAGAGATCGATACCCCAGCCAATTGATCCAACCGCTATCCCGGGGAAAGAGATAAGGGATCACTGCCAGGCCATAAAGCAGCAAGGATGGGATCACAATTGAATATGCATGAAACGGAACGCAGACCCCAGCTGTCAAGATTACGACTGCTGACAAGATGATCACAGTCCGATTGCGGTCACGGAGCCATAATCCTTCTCTCTTGACATTTATGTTCACATACGGAATGACCACCAAGCCAACAACCGCCAGGGTCGGTATGATCACACCGGCGACAATGGGGGGAAAGCTGTGCAGCAATTCCTGAATTCCCAGGAAATACCAGGGCGCTTTGGCCGGGTTGGGCGTGTGCTGGGGATTGGCAAGCTCCTCCAGGGGCGCATCAAAAACCAACGACATCAGGGCAACCACAATCACCACGAGTTGAAGACAGATCACCTCGCGGATGACCAGGTTCGGAAAGGTCATGACCAGTTTTCCCGGCTTCTTTTGATCTTCAAAGCGTACAGGTAGACGCTGGGGGAAAACCGCGATGCGCCGGGGCGTCTCCTGCGAATCTGACGATTCTTCAACCAGGTGGGTCGGTTTCTCTTCCACGGTCATTTTTCTCCATCATGAAAATCAATGCAACCCGCCATCTTTTCGAATTCGCCAGAAATGCAGCGCGACGAGTCCGGTCAGCGCCAGAGGTAGAATTACACAATGCAAAACATAAAATCGCACCAGGGTATATTCTCCTATTTGATTTCCACCAAGCAGTAAAAAGCGAAATTGTTCTCCGGTAACCGGAACGTATTTGGCGATGTTGGCGCCCACCGTAACCGCCCAATAAGCAAGTTGGTCATACGGAAGAAGATATCCGGTATAGCTTAGCAGCAGAGTCAAAATCAACAGGATGACGCCAACTGCCCAATTGAACTGCCGCGGCGGTCGATATGCACCTTTATAAAACACCCGAAGCATGTGCAGGAACGCGGTTATGACCATCAGATGAGCGGCCCAACGATGCATGTTGCGCAGGAAGAGGCCGTTGGAAACGACATACTCCAGATCCTTCATATTTTCATAAGCATTGGGAATGGCCGGCTGATAGTAAAGCATCAACAAAACGCCGGTGACCACCAGGATCACAAACAGGAAGAAGCTGATCATGCCCAGGTAAAAGGTATAGGAGAAACTGATTGCCAGTTCCCGCACCTTAACCGGATGAATGTGCATAGTCAGGCTGTTGAAAATCACGAGGGATCGATCCAGATTGGTTTTAATGGGAAGCCGTGTGCGGAAAATGGAACGCCATGCCACCGTGTCCTGTAGTTTTTGCCAAATCTTCATAGCGGTGCCTTCATTGAATTGCCGGAATTCTATTCATAGAGCGAAGGGCTAGACCTTCAAAATCATCTCTTCTTCGCTGACGGTTTCATCCGTGTCGACAAACAGTTTGTTGTCTTCGAGATGCATGCGAAAGCGATCCAATGCCCGTTGCGCGGGGCCCTGGATCACATCGCCTTTCTTGCTGAAGATGCTGCCGTGACATGGGCAGGCAATTACGCCTTCCTCATGTCCGGGAACTCCCTCCGCCTTCCAATTTGCCGTGCAGCCGAGGTGGGTGCAGTTCGCCGATATAGCGTAGAAGTATCCCTGAGTGTCCCTGAAGACGAACACACGATGCTCGGCGTCATAAGCCATGGAATTCGGCTGAATGGTCTCCACGGTCCCTATGCGAAAACGTGAGGGACTTTCGAGGAGCACTTTTGGAGACAGGAAATCGTATGTAACGCCCAGACAGCCCGCGCCAACCAGGCCGACGGCTGAATTTCCCGCTACAACGAAGAACCTTCGACGGTCCATCGGTTTATCGTTCGAATTCTTGTCCTTCTTGTCTGATGGATTATCCATGGTTTCTCCCGTTCCGTGTTCCTCTGCCTAGGCGAAGACCGCTTCCGGTTCTATCTCCTCAAAACCCTGCATGGTGATTGTCCCCACCGGACATCGTTTTGCACAAAGTGCACAGCGTATGCAGGTCTCTTCATTTTTGATCAAGACCATGCCGCGAGATTCCGTACTGCCCGGATCAAAGTGGAAGTGCTCCGTTATTAATTCGACGGATCGACCTGAGTATGCCAACTGCTGCAATGGTAAAATCTCGATGCAGTCATGAGGGCAAACATCTATACAGCCTCCACAGAGAATGCACTCGGTTCCCATTTCTGCGTCCCCCTCAAAGATTGTATTCTCCCAGCAGCGCAGACACCGGCTGGCTTCCCGAATTGCCTGCTCTTCTGTGTAGCCTAATTCGACCTGGGCGATTCCAACCCGACGATTGAGGGGCAGCGTTGGGATGGGCTGGCGGGGAATCTGAGTATAGCCCGGCGGCGGCTGGTAGGAGCTGCTGTTAAAGACATTGATCTTGAATGCCGGCTCAGTCTGTTTCCCTTTACTCAGGAAGGCATCAACTGAGCGAGCCACCTTTCTGCCATCGGCAACGGCCGAAATGGCAAGGCGCGGCCCAAAGGCGCTGTCGCCGCCGGCATATACTCCTTCCGCTGTCGTGGCTAAGGTCTCGGGATCTACTTTGATGGTTCCATTCGGATTGACCTCGATGCCGTCGCCAGGCTGAATAAAGCCGGTTTCCGGAGTCTGGCCAATTGCGACGACGATGGAATCGGCCTCGAAGATTCTCTCCGTTCCCGGCTTGAACTCCGGATTGAAGCGGCCCTGGGCGTCGAAGATGGACATGGCGACCCAGATTTCCAGGCCGCTGATCCTGCCTTTCTCGGTTAAGATGCGTTTGGGACCTACCGAGTTATGGATAGCGATATGTTCCTCCCTGGCCTGGTCGATCTCCTCCTCGTCGGCAAGCATCTGGTCTCTCGGCTCCAGGACCATCATGTCTACTTTTTTGGCGCCAAAGCGCACGGCAGAGCGCGCCACGTCCAAAGCGGCAGTAATATCCGATGAAGCAATCTCATCTGGCTTGTCCTGCCTCGCCGCTGTGCGGGCGACGTCGAAAGCAACGTTGCCCCCGCCAATTACCACGATCCTCTCACCCAGCTCTACCCGATAGCCCATGTTTACATTCAGCAGATAATCGACGGCATTCAGAACCCCATCTGCCTCTACGCCATTGAGATCCAGCGAACGGCTGCGATGGGCGCCAACCGCCAGAAAGATCGCCTTGTAGCCGTTCTCTCTCAGGTTCTGCAAGGTAAAGTCTCTGCCAAGCGCCTTGCCCAGCTTCAACTCGACGCCAAGACTGAGAATGGCGTTAATCTCCAAACGAATGAGTTCCCTGGGCAGGCGATATTCAGGGATGCCGAGCCGCAGCATGCCGCCAGGTACGTCGTGCTTTTCGAATACGGTAACCTGGTATCCTTTTAGAGCGAGATCGTGTGCACAAGCCAGGCCGGCAGGTCCCGCACCAACGATGGCGATCCACAGGTTTTTGGGCTCAATTTTCGGTCGCAGCACCTCCTGCATCTTGATGACATCGATCATGTTTTCCACGCCAAATCGCTCCGTGACAAAGCGCTTCAAGGCGCGAATGGCGATGGGTTGATCCAATTTGCCGCGGCGGCAGGCAACTTCGCAGGGCGCCGCACAAATTCGACCGCAGATGGAAGCAAAGGGATTCGGCTCCCGGGCAACCCGGTAGGCCTCGGCATATTTCCCCTGTGCGATCAGGTTTACGTAGCGACCCGCTTCCGTCTGCACTGGGCAGGCCATCTTGCAGGGGAAATTACTGCGCAGCCAATCCGAATTGATGTATTTTTCCTGTTCAGCCATTG
>JAUXJX010000331.1 GCA_030624545.1 Bacteroidota bacterium
GGGATTCTCGCGGAGGACTAATTTATCTCGGGCCGTTGTCAATAACGTCTCATTGGATATTATGGCCGGCGAATGTTTGGCCTTAGTAGGAGAATCCGGCAGCGGTAAAACGACCTTTTGCCGATGCCTTATTCGCCTGATTGAGGCCGATGGAGGCAACGTTTTTTATGACGGGAAAGACATTTTACAGTTGACGGAAAAGCAGTTTCAGCCCTTTCGCAGAACGTTTCAGATGATCTTTCAGGAATCCGCACAGGCCCTGAATCCGAGGCAGTCGGTAGGTTCATGTCTGGCAGAACCGCTAAGAGTGCACGGAACGTGCTCCCCAAAAGATTCATTGAATCGCGTCGATGAACTCCTGGACATGGTGGGCCTGGACGCAGATCTAAAACATCGATTCCCCCACCAACTCAGCGGCGGCCAGCGCCAGCGTGTCGCAATTGCCCGCGCGTTAACGGTTCGTCCGGCTTTCCTTGTAGCAGACGAACCCACCTCAAGCCTTGATGCTTCGCTTAAGCGTAAGATCATTGATCTCCTGCAGCAATTGCAGAGGCAAATGGGACTCACGCTGCTCTTGATCTCGCATGATATTGCCATGGTCTCCTGCGCCTCGGACCGGATTGCCGTGATGTACAATGGAGAGTTGGTTGAGCTGGCTCCAACAAAGTCTCTGTTGATGGAACCGGCACATCCTTATACCAGGTTATTGTTGGATGCGGCGAGATCCAGAATCGATCTTACATGGCTGCCAAAGGATGTCCAAACATCAAAAGGACCGCGGAGTCCGGAAAGGCAAGGTTGCAGTTTCTTAGACCGGTGTCCGATGGCGCAGGCAATCTGCTATAGGGAAAAGCCATCCCTCAATGATATTGCGGAGGGCCATCAGGTAGCCTGTCACCTGGCGGCAGGGCTTAACGTGAAATCCGGCTTTCCGCAAGAGGAGGCCATTCTCAGTTCGCTTCTTGAGCGGAATCATGGTGAGTGAGTTTGATGCTGCGATATATGATAAAGCGTTTGCTGTTTTCTTTACTTATCATCTGGGGCGTGCTGAGCATGACTTTCTTGATCATTCATCTCGCACCTGGTGATCCCTCTTCGTTGTACGTGAAGCCTGAAATAGACGCCGAAACAGTCGAGAATATCCGCCGCCAGATGGGTCTGGATCTTCCTTTATGGCAGCAATACTTTCATTGGATTCGAGAATTTGCAACGGGCAACTTTGGCGTATCCTTTTCACACCAACGCCCGGTTAGCGAGATACTAGCAGAAGCTATTCCCAACACCCTTCAGCTAACCTCGGCGGTGTTTCTTCCGCAGCTGATTCTTGGTGTTATTCTCGGCATGGTAATGGCGGTAAGGCGCAACACCAAAATTGATTTTTCAATAAGTACGCTGCTGCTTTTCTTTTACTCAATGCCCGGCTTCTGGCTTGCATTGATGGCTATAATGGTATTCTCCCTCAAGCTGGGCTGGTTTCCATCGAGCCAAATGGCTTCCCTGCATCCTGTAGATGGACTGTGGGCCCAGGCGGTAGATCGCATTCAACATCTCATCCTGCCGGCTCTAGTCCTGGCAATTCCATTCGGTGCCTATACGGCCCGATTTGTGCGCAGCAGCCTTTCGGAAGTGTTAACCCAGGATTACATTCGAACGGCCATGGCCTATGGCATCAAGTCGTCTCGAATCATCTTCAAATATGCTCTAAAAAATGCGCTTTTGCCTCTCATAACTCTCTTAGGATTTTACTTGCCTTTCTTGCTGGGCGGTGCCGTTATCACAGAGTATCTATTTGCCTGGCCGGGCGTAGGAAGAATCACGGTAAATGCCATTTTCTCGCATGATTTCCCGGTTATTCTGGCCGGCAGTTTTATTGCGGCGTTGGCAGTAGTAATGGGAAATCTCATCTCCGATCTACTCTATCGAGCCGTAGATCCGCGAATCAAAATTCAGATGACAAACTGAAGAGAGTAGAGCCGATGTTCGAAAGCAGGAAGAAAAAGATGGCGATGGCACTGGGTATGGGCCGCATCAGGTCGCCATTCTTGCAGAGCAAATCTTCAGTTGTGGGATTGCTCTGCATCGGAGTTCTGACTTTGGGCTCGGCTTTCAGCAGCGCTTTTACAAAGTACGACCCCAATTCGCAGGGCGATCTCTTAACGGCGCGCTATCTCTCTCCTTCACAGGATCATCCTTTTGGGACGGATAAGCTCGGCCGGGACGTGTTCAGCCGTGTTCTCCATGGCGGCCGGATTTCTTTGACAATTGCGTTTTGTGTAGTCATTCTTTCTATGACAATCGGCCTCATCTACGGGACGGTCTCCGGGTATGCTGGCGGAGTCATCGATTCAATCATGATGAGATTATTGGATTTCCAACTGGCATTCCCGTCGCTGTTCCTGACCATAACCATCATTGCCGTTTTTCAACTGAATCATTGGTACTTAATACCCATTTTGGGCTTAACCGGGTGGATGGAAACCGCGAGAATTGTTCGTGCAGAAGTGCTTTCACTGAAAGAAAGGGATTTTATTTTGGCTGCCAGGGGGCTCGGCTTTGGTCGCTCCCGGATTCTGATTCGACACATTGTGCCCAATTGCCTGGCGCCGGTAATAGTGGCCGCAACACTTAAGGTCGGGGAAGTGATTCTTCTGGAATCGGCTTTGAGTTTTTTGGGAATAGGGGTGCAGCCGCCTACGGCAAGCTGGGGAAGCATCATAAACGACGGCCGCGATAGTCTGCTGCGTGCCTGGTGGATTTCAACCTTTCCCGGAATTTTCATAGTGCTGACCGTCATGAGCTTCAACCTGATTGGCGACGGGCTGCGCGCAGGTCTAAATCCAAGAGATTAGAAAAAATGGCCCATGCGGAAAAAAACTTGAATCGCTTTGAACAAGAAATAATAGGCGAATCTCCTCAAATAAAGGAGGTGATTGCCACCGCCAAAAAGATTGCGAAAAGCTCTTCGATCACGACGCTCATCACTGGGGAGAGTGGCACAGGTAAGGAATTGGTGGCGCGGATGGTCCACAATTTTAGTGATGCCGCAAGTCAGCCTTTCGTTGATATCAATTGCGGAGCCATCCCGGAGACCCTGTTGGAGTCCGAGTTGTTCGGCTATGAAAAAGGAGCATTCACCGGCGCCCATATGCACAAACAAGGTTTATTCGAATTGGCGAATAGCGGCACCATATTTCTGGATGAAATCGGCAACATTACGCACAATTTTCAAATCAAAATACTCAAGGCAGTCGAAAATAAGTCGTTCCGCAGGCTAAGCGGAATAAAGGAAGTCCGGATATCGACGCGCATTATAGCCGCAACCAATATTGATCTTGGTGAAGCGGTTCAGGCGGGTAAGTTCCGTGAGGATCTATATTATCGCTTAAATGTCTGCCAGATCGAAATACCCCCTCTCCGTAAAAGGGGTAACGATGCCTTTCTGCTGGCCCAATATTTTATCGATCATTTTAACGGGGAGTATGACCGGCAAGTTAAAGGATTGGCGCCCTCGGCAAAGCAGCTCCTGCAAAACTACCATTGGCCCGGCAACATTCGTCAATTAAAGAATGCTCTGGAACGGGCCGTCCTGGTGGAATGCGATGATTGGATAGAAGCGGAGCACATTTCACTGGATTTCAGGAGCGAGAGGCGAGAGTCCTATCAAGAGGCTAACCGCGAGAACGAGGAGAAGGCCATTGATTTCAGTCGGTTTGAGATTCCCGATGAAGGGATCTCCATCGAAGACGTTGAACGAAGGCTCATTCTAAGCGCCCTGGAGAAAGCCGACGGCAACATCAGCAAAGCTGCGCGGCTTTTGCATATCA
>JAUXJX010000206.1 GCA_030624545.1 Bacteroidota bacterium
AAAGTCCGCTTCTCACGTGTTGGAGAAAAAACGTTTCTAAACCGTGTTTTTCAGCGGCCTCTTCTAATTTAATATTTCCTTGTCTTGGCTTACCGCAACCTTCCCTAATTGCAGGGTCTTCAATCCCGTGATCGATTGAATTTCTGACAAGGTGTATCAATGCATTGTGAATATGTTCCCATACGTCGGGCCTGGCATATACACTATTCCTATCTATCTTAAACAGGATATCTTTTCCCAACGATTTTTTCGCGTCTTCCACAATTCTTTGATATCTCGACAAATCAATTGGAACTTGGGAAGCGCTAACCATATCATTCAGCAATTCACCACCCTTCAAATATACGAAGGCTTGATTTACGGTCAGCAATTTTTGGGCCGCATCTATGAGTCCATCGTATACCTCCAAGGGAATCTTGATATTTATTTGTCTCTTTCTCGTCCTTACTTTTCCAAGATCTGAATTTGAGATATCTTCTAGATTAATTTCCGAGCCGTTCATGACCTCAAATATTTTTTGTTTACACTCTTTCATTTCTTTAATCTCGTTTTCTATCCGAACATTTTGGTCTGAATACTCTTCATTTATACAGGACAAAAACTTTTTTAACGTTGAATAAGAATCTTCGATTATCTCAAAGGTTCCTGCATCCAAGATGATTTTTCCATTTTGAACACTTACAGAAAGATCCTCGAGCGCATGACAATATTCCTTGAGTTGGTTAAGGCCAAACATTCCGGCCGTCCCTTTCAGTGTATGTATCGTCCGGTTAAAATCTTTTAAGCTCTCAAAATATTCGGCTATATTATTTTCTTTCAAAAACTCCAAGTAAGACATAAGCTCAAAAGGCTTATCGTAAACCAACTGGCCAATAACTCGGATAAATCCGTCTATTTCATCCACCAGGGAGTCAGCATCCTGGCAGAATGTTTCTATCATCGAATCTATGCTTTTATCTCTTTCCTCCAGCGCATCTTTTGTTTCCTGTATTTCTATTCTTGTTTCAACTTCACTAATTGCCTTTTTAATTCTGGCAATTATTTCATCGGTCGGAGCGAATTTGTCTATTATTTCCATTCCGGCTTCCAAGGCTTCCGCGCGATGCTCATCTCCATATGCTGAAAATAGGACAACGGTTAAACTTGGATATAATCTGCCAACGTACTCAGACAACTCCAATCCATTCATCCCTTCCATCCGAATGTCGGAAAGAATGAAATTGTATTGTGATTCCCGAATATCCGCCTCCACCAATTTCTCCAAAGCGGATTCTCCGCTTTCCGCAGTATCGATCAATAGCCCTTCTTTCTCTAAAATGGTCTGGTACGTATTCCTTATTTCCGCCTCATCATCTATGATCAAGGCTGATTTGAAGTTTCCCGAGACTTTCATGGCTACCGACCTTTACGAGCCAAAGAGATTCAGATGTGCCTCTAATGACCAAGCTTCTTTAATTTTTACGCATGATATGTATCGCGGAGGATTTTACTAACGTGAAATGTAAGTCACTTTAGGCAGAGAGAATTAGACGATTCACCGAGAATCTTTTTTGGCAATTCTCAAATCAATCGAAATTCATTCAAGGTTTGCATTTCGGGTGATAACCCACTTCCCAAAACAATTAGGTATGAAAATACGAGAATGTCTTCAAATTTTGATAGCAATTAAACGCCTGATGCGCCAATTCCCAAAAGTATATTTTTACCTCTTCCGCATCTGTATCATTTTCCCGACTTTTCCTCTTCAACGGTATTTTGTTTTGTTGATCAACGTTCGTGATTGAAAACTTACTCAATAATTCCATGACATCGTTTGCATTTTCCATTACAGAGAACAATTCTTCCGAAGGCGTGATTGACCCGGCTCTCAATTTGTCCAAAACCTCCTCATATGAATGAGAGAGGCGCCCCAAAGCCTTTAACCCGATCAACCCGGAATTCCCCTTTATTGTATGGAGAGCAAGAAATGCTCTGGCCGCAAAGCTTTCGCCGGATTCCTTGCCTTCTCTAAAATCGTTTATTGCCGCTTCAATGACTAAAATCCCGTCTCCAAATTCACCACAAAAGTCTTCTAAAAAATCAAGGTTTTCGATGGAAACCCTGTAACTGCATTGATCCATGAAAAGGTCCTTATCACTGATGCAATCCTTCACCGCGTCAATTAATTTTTGGTGATCATCGCCTTTCGGGACACATGCATATATGGACCTGCCTAATCTTCGCTGAACCTCAAAAACTTCCTTAACATAATCAATCGTGATTTCGCCAAAACTATAGCCGCTCGTAAAGTAGGCGGAGTGCAAAATGACGGGAGGGCCAAACACGTTACCAAATAAAAATCGGAGCAGCCCGGGACCGTCATGCCGCGTATCCGGCAATTCGGTTAAATTCAAGTCCAAGATCACCACATCTATTTGCGATTCCGATCGATATACTCCGTGAATATAATCTCGGACCCTAAAAACGTTAAACCCTTCATTGCGCCGCAATAGGTTTTCATATGGATCCGCCACTTCGTCATCATCTTCCACGAAAAGGATCGTCCTGCTTTTTTCTTTTAACCTTGTATCCATTTTTACACCTCAGAGTTTCAAATCGATACCTCTGCAGTATTTTTCGAAGGCAATTTGATTGTCAGGATAGTGCCTTGGGATTTTCCCTCGTAAATGGGTAGACGAAGCATATCTTTTGTATGGCTAACGACTTCTATCGTGCCTTCGTGACCGGACAAAAACCGATGGGCGATGCTGGCCCCTTTCCCGCCGTAGATTGCACTTCTTGTCACAAGGGGGACGAAAATTTCATGAATCCTCTCCTTGGGAACTCCAATTCCTGTGTCTTGAATTTGGATAATAGTTTGTGGAGTGATTTCAAAATCTGAATAAGCCCTGATCGATAAAGTGCCCCCATCAGGCTGCATCGCCTTTACGCTATTTGTTAAAAGTTCAGATAAAGCCCAAATCAATTTGCTTTCATAGCAATGAATTTCTAAGTCATCTGGACAAGAAACTTCGAGTTTGACGTTCTTAAAACTTTCACACGAGGCCCTTGCCAGGCTTTTATCAATTAAGGTATTCGCTGACATTCGAGTTTTTTCCCCGGGCTCGTCCTCACTGGTCACCATCCTTATGAATTCTTCAATTTCATTGAACCGGTTCATATTGAATTTTATTCTTTCCAATCTTTCCGGGAATTCCCGCAACGACTTGAAAAAACCGGGATATTTACTTTCTAAACCGGCTATTACATCGTCTCTTTCGCAGATTTCACGCAAATTGTCATCGGTAATGTCCTTTAAGCCATGAACATTTAACGTGCCCGCATACATTCCCTCTTTTTCATCGATTTTCAAATATCTCGCGGAATCATTCAAATTAATCTCAAACACCTTAAGTTGGCCGCCAAGGCCGGCCTTAATATTTCCAAGATTGTGTTTCAGCGCGCTTATGAGTTCCATGGCTCTTGCCATCGCAGCATTTTGCTTTTCAAGCTGACGCGCAGCGTCTTGAGCATTTTTTAGTTGACCTTGAAATTTGCTTTGTTCAAGATAATGCTTTTCCACCGATCTCAATAAGTTTTTTTTCAATTCGCGCTCTTCCAAGTCAATTCTCAAGTCAACGGAGAATAGGCTTTCGGGCCAAGGCTTTGGAACATACCTCTTTATCGGCAATCCTCCATTTTCAACGGACTTTTCCGCATAGGCCAACGCTTGCCCATCGTCTTCAGCCGTTACGATGTAGATCAAAGGATCTTCAACCACGTTCATTAATTTTTTTATTAATTCAGTGCCTGAAATTTCGGGCATTTTTTGGTCAATCAGATAGGCGTCAAACGGACCGCTGGACTCCACCGCAGCCAGTGCATCATGTCCATTATTTTCAACGTGTGCGTCATAAATCCCGCATAGTTTAAGACCCACCCTTAATGAATTGGCCACGGCTTCTTCATCGTCAATGATTAATATTTTATATTTCATAATTCTCACTGGATTTAGGAAGTTCCAGGGCGAATGTGGTTCCCTTCCCCACTTCGGTGTGGGCCACATATAATTTGCCATTATGGTGATGAGCGATCTCGGCACTTGTCGCGAGTCCCAATCCCGTCCCCTCTTCGCCTTTGGTCGTGAAATACGGTTTGGTAACCAACGGCAGAACATCAGGGGGTATGCCTTCGCCCGTATCGGAGATCAATATACGGATATCTTTACCAGCTTCCTCCGTTTTAATGGCAATCTGCCCCTTGCCTTCTATTGCATGAATCGCGTTGTCCAATATATTGAGAATGACCTGGCCGATTTCATTGCCGTACGCGCTTACCTGGGATAGACTTGCATAGTCTCTTTCTATCTCAATCCTGCCTTTGTATTTTTTGTAAAGAAGCGTTAGCTGACATTCGATCTCATTCTTGATGTTTATCTGCCGCCAGGTTTCGGGCCGATAGGAATTTTTCATTGCAAGAACGATATCTGTCACTCTCTTTTGGGCTTCTTGAGCGGATTCCACTATCTCAATCAATTCCTTCGATACATCGTTGTCGGGCATTCTGCGCAAGTATTTTCCAATGGAATCCAGATAGCTCATTACAGCGGCGGCGGGATTATTGATTTCATGCGTAATGCCGCCGACTAATTCCCCCAAGGCGTCGGTCTTTTCTATTAAATTTATTGTTTGCTCGATTTCTTTCCTCTCCGTAATGTCTCTCGCAATACCCTGATCACCCATATAGTTCTCGGCTGAAATCACCTCACTCGTGGATAGGTCATACCTTCCAGATACATTGAAATCGAAATCTTTCACCAGCCCGTCTTTCGTCTTTATCCGGATCTCAAAATTCTTTAACGCTCTGTTTCCGGTTCTCCTTTCCTGGATGATGGTTTGTGCATTTTCCAAATCCTCATCCGGAACGTGCTCAGTTA
>JAUXJX010000116.1 GCA_030624545.1 Bacteroidota bacterium
CAGGCCCAAAGACGCTCTAGCGACCGACACGCACGGCGAGGGCCCGGCGCAGCCGGGAGTTCCCTAAATATAGCTCATCAAAGAATTAGTTGCAGAACAAATCGTCGCAATACGTTCTAATAGTTTGAAATTATTGAATATACATGGCTAATGCTGACAAAGAGCTAGATGGGGTTAAAACCCACAAACGCCAGGATTCAAGGGGTCCACGTCCCGGCCCGCCGGGATCGCAATGACACAACACTTTTTGGACAGTCCCGGCAGTTTGAAGTAACACCCATCTTATGGCGCTTTAGCCCCTTATGCGTATAATGCATTTTTGCCCCTAAAGACGGTCTTTTCTGCAATCAAAAACATCAAAACCTGTAACTAATCCTTGGATTATCCATAAACATTATTCTCCTAATAGTTGAAGCAAGATACATCTGTCGTTTCCAGTCCTCATTCGGTCTGAGAATCTATTCCATCACTCGCTGCCATGGCTGACCATTTTTCAGCCAATGGTCATTTTCCTGTCAAGTATAATCAATTTTGTGACGATACCTAAATAGTGATGTTCCGCTCTGCCGGACCTAATTCTCTCTTTCCTGAAAAACTTAACTTCTTATTTATCAATGGGTAAACACGCTCAGCCAGACCAACCAGGCGCATTGTTCCATCTCGTATTGTTTCAGGTTAGTAATAATGGCATACTAGTTGCAAAGCTACATGATCAAAACAATCATTTGAACAAAGATAAGGAAATAATGCTATGGGAGAGGAAAAAATCATACTCGCACTGCCGGATAACAAAGACCGCAACGCGATCAATGCAGCACTGCGCCAGAGTGGCTATTCTGTCATTCAGAAACGATCAGGTCAGGACATACTTGATTCTATCGTGGAGGATATTCCCGAGATCATTTTGATGCACGCGGATTTGCCAAAGGTGGATGGTTGGCAGGTCTGTGAGAAGCTAAAAGAAGATCAGCTCTTGCAGAAGATCGGGATTATCCTATGCTGCGACGACGCCCATGAAAGCGACATAATACGTGGCTTCGAATTAGGCGCTGACGAAGTGTTCGATGCAAACGTTTCAGCCCGCGAATTGGTGGCCCGGACCCAAGCACTTTCTCGCCGTTTGCAGATCGCCAAGAATCTCATAAAGATTCGAGACCTTGAGATAGAACTGGATGCCCACAGGGTGCTAAAGGACGGTAAAACGATCGACCTCACCTACATTCAGTTCAAGCTTCTCTATCTGCTCGCTTCACGGAGAGACAATATATTCTCGCGCTCAGAAATTTTGGAACGCGTTTGGGGCAAAAAAGTATACGTTACTAACCGTACCGTTGATGTCCACATAAAGAGACTGCGTGAAAAGCTCGGAGAAATACGATATCCGTCTCAATATATCCAGACCATCCACGGTGTGGGTTATCGATTCATGTAACTTAAACTGACAAATCTTCCTCCCAAGGGGCCTCTGGCGAAAGCCGGGGGCTTTTTTTTGTACTGAAGTTACGATGCGCAAAATTACAGCCAAACCTGGACTCTACGCTTTTGAAACTTATTCACGAATATAAGGCCAGCCACAAAGCCGCCAATATGGGCGAACCAGGCAACGCCGCCCATGTCCAGATTCCCGATTGAAGACAGACCATTGAGTAATTGGATCAAAATCCAGAATCCCAATACGACGACGGCAGGCACGCGAATCACCTGAATCAAGAAGAAAAAGAAAAACAGCACTTTGACTCTGGCACGGGGGAACTTCAGAACGTAGGCCCCCAGCACCCCCGATATTGCGCCGCTTGCCCCAACCATGGGAATGGTGGATGAAGGCGCCATGATGATCTGAGCAACTGCTCCGACCAAGCCCGCAAGCAAATAGAAAATCAGAAATCGAAATGATCCCATCAATTCTTCAATATTGTCGCCAAATATCCAGAGATATAACATGTTGCCGGCCACATGGAACAGACCTCCGTGAATGAACATTGAGCTAAAAGGGGTGAGTATGTTGGGAAAAGGAGTCCTTACTTCAGGGAACCGAGCGATCTCCTGGAAGTGCGTGATTTCATAGGGTATTATGCCGTATTTATAGATTAGCACCTCTCCCGCAGAGCCGGCGAGGAACTGGTACAGGTAAATCACGATATTCGACAGGATGATAGCGTAGGTGACGAGGGGAAACTTGCTGGTAGGATTTTCGTCTTGAAGGGGGATCATTGCCGGCCGACTACCGTGAAATTGGCTGACCGGAGGGATTCATTACCCGCGCGGTCCCGAATCCGGAAATCCAGTTTGTGGGTTCCTTCAGGCAGCGGCCCTTCCACTTCATAACGAATTTGCTTATCCTCAGGATCCCATTCCGCAATGCAGAATTCTCCGTCGAGCAGCAGTCGAAAATCCTCCTCTGCGCCAATGCCTGACAAATCATCCTCATATTGGATGCGAATTATTGGAGTGGAAGCATTTATCGTTTTTCCATTTCCAGGGTACAGAAAAATCACCTGCGGCGGTGTGGCATCACGAATGAGTGTTAATTTGCCAAGTGAGCCAACCTCTGCGACCATCCTATGACGGGCCTCGTCATAGACATTGCTAACCAGATTCCATTTTCCCTTGCGCAAATTTGGGGCATAAATACCGATCTGTCTTATATCTTCCGTCTTTGCGGGTATCGAAAAGGATAGCTCGACTTTTTTGAGAAACGGGACGTCACGAGGTGAAAGATCATAAATTTGCGAGATCGACTCGCCCGGAATAGCGAGTTCGAATTCGACTGGATTGATTTGTTTCATTCCAAAATACAGATCCTGGTTGCTTGCCTGAGAAGGAATGCTCAACTGCAAATCGGATTCCGGAAATCGAATTGTGCCGCTCTCGTCCTTCCCAACTCTTCGGTAATATACCTGTTTTTCAAGGATGGGTTTCTTCACCACATCATCTTTAAAGTAAAGCGAAAATGTAGTTGAATCGTCCCCGAGATCGTACGCGGGAAGCCAGGATGTGAAATTACGCAGATCGTGCGCTGTTAATTCCAGCTCCTTGCTGTTTGTATCATTCTTCAGAAATAATATCAGTGGAGAGAAAACTGGACGATTGCTGGATATATATACGACTGCCGTCGGATTCTTGATAATTAATTTCAATTCAAATTGGTCTTCCGCCGGGTAATCATTGTCACGGACAATAAAGATAGGGAAGTGTTCAACACCTGTGAAATCGGTTCTCGTAACTTTGTAGATCCCGGTGTCCGGCCCGAAACCGGCCGACTGGAAGCCGCCGCTATTGATTGGTGAAGCATCGTCTGAAAGAAGGTCCATTGGATCTGGTGTATCGATTGTCTGCCAACCATACTTGGAATTCAATCGAGCCCAGGTCAGTTTTTGCCCGGTGGTCGAGAATGCCTGTGCGGCTTCAGACAGTAACATCCATTGGGGATCCGGTTTCTGTTTCTGGCCGACAAGCAGTGGAACGTGCACGACCGATCGATTGCCATTGAAATCCTCTAAAGTAATGCGCAGATGGTGAGTCCCACTCTCAACCACCTCGTAGGGCTTGCGAATCGTATGCAGATAGATTCGATCGAATTCGGCCATTGGAGAGCTCGACAACGGTTCGGGCAGCAGCCAGGAGAGATAGCTGGTTTGGTGCGACAGGCTGTCTGCATAGCCAAGCGTATACAGTATTCCTTGCCCTTCTTCATTTGCATGATAAAAGGGGAGTTGGTTCATGGTCTCCATAAACAAATTATAGAATTGCCTGCCATAATGCTCATTGAGCCACACATTACGATCTAGCACGATTTGATTCGTTCGATAAAAGCTGAATTTGTCGAACGTGCTTCGAAAGATTTCTGTTTCATTTAAGGTCATTGAAATGCGGTAAACGGAGAATTTATTGCTCACACCATTTGCCTGGTCGTATGCGCTTACGGCAAATCCAATTGTGCCCCAAATCTGAATAGGCTTCTCTACAGAATATGAATTCCGGCCGGTCTTTCTTACGGGATAGACCATCGGCCCGGGCCAACCATCTATTTGCGATCCTAAGTTTAATGGGAGGGCTGCTAAGCTTATGGGAGAAGGCGATACGGTGTCTTTTAGCTCAAAATCCTTTAGCAGGGGATTCGTTGGCGTTGTTGCATCCTCTCTGATCTCGAAATGCAAATGAGGAGAACCGATTCCCGTGCTTCCGGTATATGCGATAAGGTCCCTGCGTTTAACCGGATATTCATAGGGTTTAAATATCTTCGTTACCGAAAAGCGATTTTGCTCCCGCTGAAGCTTTCGCATCAGGTTTTCCAGCCGGGGCGAGAATTTTTTCAGATGAGCGTAAACCGCAGTTTCACCGGTATCCAGGATTTGATAGATTACTCTGCCGTAGCCAAAAGGCGAGATGCGTACCCTCCAGATATAACCGCTTCGCGTGGCGAAGACCTTATATCCCTCGCGTCCCCAGGTTTTGATATCGATTCCCGAATGAAAATGGGTGGGTCGAGTCTCTGCAAAGGATGAGGTTAGGCTTCTACTGGCATTGGTTGGCCATGCGTAATCTTGAGCCAGGAGGGCCAACGGCGGTGGACCGGGAAGAAAAAAAATAGTCAGTATTATGATCGGAGTTCGGAAATGCGGGATTGATTTTTTCAAACGTGCTCCTAAAAATCCCCAATAAGATTCGCATAGTGTACATCGGCTCGTGCTGAAATATTCGCTATAAATTGCAAACTAATACAAATATCCTCAAATTGCCAGGCAAGGTGATTTGGGACTCCCTGTTTACTGCGGATTGGAGGTTCAAAAAACTTTTGCACGAAATGTGGATGTCACTTAACTTGAATAATTCACTCACGCAAAGGCGCAAAGAACGCGGTGGATTGAGGATATAGAAAGAAATTAACGAAAAAATGTGAGCCTTATTTAACGGTCTTTAGGAAACCGGCTTTGGAATATACCTCTTAAATCTTTGATATTCTTAGCGCCACAGCGTCTTTGCGTGAGATTCTTGTGAATAATTCAGGTTAAATTAGAATTGTCAAGACCCACTCTAATTCCCGGCAGATGTTGCCTTGTTTCTAACTCCGGTTTTTGTTGAATGTGGATTAGGATTCTCTACAGCACCCTCTCTTGATGCATCAGCACCCAGCCATGAAGCTCTCAAAAAGATTCCGCAACGCACTGGTTGAATGGTATAGCCAGAACAAACGGGATTTGCCGTGGCGACGCACGCGGTCTACTTATCATATTTGGCTGTCGGAAATCATGCTGCAGCAGACGCGGGTGGAAACAGTCATCCCATACTACACAAGATTTCTGCAACGCTTTCCAACCATTGAGGCGCTTGCAAAAGCGGATCTACAGGAAGTCTTAAAAATGTGGGAGGGACTAGGTTATTATTCCCGCGTCAGGAACATGCACAAAGCCGCAAAGATCATTACAGAAGAATTTTCCGGAAGATTTCCCGAGAGCTTTCGCGAAATTCTGGACTTGCCGGGAATCGGACGCTATTCAGCGGGTGCAATTTCCAGCATCGCGTTGGATCAGGCACGGCCCGTTTTGGATGGAAATGTTACGCGCGTGTTGTCACGATATTTCGGCATCGAAACCGATGCATCAACAACGGCTGGGAAGAATGAATTTTGGAAGTTGGCGGAGGAAATAGTGCCTGTTGAGAATCCCGGCACCTACAATCAGGCTATCATGGAACTGGGTGCTCTCGTTTGCCTTCCGAGAAATCCCAATTGTCGTGTCTGCCCTCTGTCGACCGGCTGCCAGGCCAAACGAACGGATCGCCAACATGAATTGCCCGTTCGAAAAAGGAGATCCGCTTCTCCGCATTTTAATATTGGGGCAGGATTGGTCTGGAAAGATGATAAGTTGCTGATCACCAGGAGAAACGAGGACGGCCTGCTGGGCGGATTGTGGCAATTCCCGGGTGGAAAGCAGGAAAAGGGAGAGTCTATTTTGCGCTGTGTTCAGCGCGAGATTGAGGAGGAGCTCGGCGTTAAAGTTTTGGTTCGGGACCATTTCATGACTGTCAAACATGCTTACACGCATTTCAGGATCACGCTGCAAATATTCAATTGTCAATGGTCTTCCGGCGAGCCCGAATGCAAGGCCTGTACTGATTATCGCTGGGTTGATCTCGAAGAAATTGACGACTTTCCTTTTCCCAGGGCAAACAAACGGGTTGTGGAAAAATTGTTGGCTGCGGGCGGGTAAGCGGCTTTCTGCCTTCCCGACAATTTGGCTGTGCCTGTGAAGACGGCAAAATTCTATTGAGGTCACCATGTTCTGATGGTATATTTATTGTCGATTATTAAAATCGATCGAAAACGTGCTCGTCTGAACAATTCATGGCAAAATTGATAGAGTCTATTATCTAGGGTAGTGTCGAAAGTTTCATGAAAGAATAGGATTAGGAAATGAAACCACAGGGAACACGGAGCACTTCTCTGGGCACTCAAAAAGAATTTCCTTTAAAAGATATTACCTGTCGGATTATTAAGGGCAATCGGCAAAAAAGTGGGGTTGCTGATGAATTTCAATGTGGAACGGCTAAAGGACGGTATAAAAAGGTTCATCATTTGAGAGAGC
>JAUXJX010000309.1 GCA_030624545.1 Bacteroidota bacterium
GTAGGCTATTGGGCAACCCTCTCCCTGAACATCCCTGATTTCTCCCGTTATGTTAAAAGCCAGAAGGACCAAATGCTTGGTCAAGGATTAGGCATTTTGACGACCATGCCGCTCTATGCCTTCATCGGAATTGCTGTCACCAGCGCTACTCTAATCTTATACGGTGAAGCCATTTGGGATCCGGTCAAACTGCTGGCCAGGCTCACGTCTGAATATGAGAGCCCTTTCCTGGGAATTCTGGCGATGTTCGTGTTGGCCGTCGCAACGCTTAGCACCAACATCGCTGCCAACGTTGTGTCACCGGCCAACAGCTTCTCCAACCTGATGCCGCAAAAGATCAGTTTTCGAACCGGCGGCCTGATCGCCGGCGGCATCGGAATTCTCATTATGCCGTGGAAACTGCTCGATATGTATTTGACCTGGCTGATCACCTACTCCGGGTTATTGGGTGCTGTAGGCGGCGTGATTGTCTGTGATTATGTTTTGATCCGGAAAGGTCAGCTCAAATTGCGCGATCTCTACAGCGAACGTGGGGAATACTCCTATAAGAGAGGTGTAAACAATAAGGCCGTTTTCGCCATGGCGGCGGGCATTGCGGTTGCTTTGATCGGAAAAATTCACCCGAATCTGGAATTCCTCTTTAACGGCGCCTGGTTTTCTGCTGCTTTCGTGTCTTTTTTGGCTTATTATATGTTGATGAGGCCGATTCGAGAGCAAAATTGAATGGTTTACCGGTAAGCTGCGAATGAGTCAGAAACCAGATTACACAGCCATGCTGCGAATCGCTATTGAGGAAGCCCACAAGGGCTCGGCGGAAGGCGGCATACCGATCGGAGCGGCTCTGTTCGATAGTCGTGGGAATCTGCTCGGCCGCGGTCATAATCGCCGCATTCAAGAAGATGATCCCTCGGTTCATGCCGAGACCGACGCGTTCCGCAAAGCCGGACGGCAGTGCAGTTATCGCGAAACGATCATGGTAACCACACTCGCGCCATGTTGGTATTGCTGTGGGCTGGTGCGCCAATTCGGAATAGGCACTGTAGTGGTCGGAGAGTCGGTTAATTTTGCGGGTGGGATTGATTGGCTGCGTGAAAATGGGGTGGCGATTATCGATTTGAACTCGCAGGAGTGCATTGACATGTTGGCTGAATATATTGCGGCAAATCCGGAAATTTGGAATGAGGATATTGGTGAGGAATGATTATTCACCGCCAAGACGCGAAGGCCGCGAAGATATTGAGAAAGCAAGAAACTCGGATTTTGAGGAAGAAGATTTGTCACTGCTAAATGATTCGACAATTCTGCTAATAAAAAGAGCCTTGGAGCATCCAGATCGTTTGGCGATCATTGATAATCGTGGGCATCACATCTACCGGAAATTATTAGGCGCCGCCAACAAGGTGGCTTCTCAGCTATTGAAGGATCGTCATGATCTAAACGAGACTCGTGTTGCTTTCATGGCGCCGCCCGGATTTGAATATCCGGCCGTTCTGTGGGGACCATGGCTGGCCGGCGGGATTGCCGTTCCGCTCTGCATTTCCCATCCTCTGCCGGAAATTGAGTACGTTTTGGCCGACAGCGAAGCGGAAATACTCGTTGCCCATCCTGAATTTGAAGACCGGCTTCGACCGCTGGCCGGCAGAATGGGCATACGGTTGCTTCTAAGCCCGGAGATTTTTCAAGGCGCGGGAAAGCCCATGCCCGAAATCGATGAAAATCGACGCGCCATGATCCTGTATACAAGCGGTACGACGAGCAAACCCAAGGGAGCGGTAACCACGCACAAGAACATCACGTCACAAATCACAAGTCTTATTGAGGCCTGGGAGTGGAGTGCCGATGACCATGTTTTGCATGTTTTGCCTCTGCACCATACGCATGGCATTATCAACGTGCTTTCCTGCGCGCTTTGGGCGGGTGCTGTGTGTGAAATCTTGCCCAAATTTGATGCAGACAGGGTGTGGGAGCGATTCATCCATAGCGATTTGACACTTTTCATGGCAGTTCCTACCATCTATGTGAAACTTATCGCTGCCTGGGAAGATGCAACAACGGAGATGCGAGAAAGCATGTCGAAAGCATGTTCCAAACTGCGATTGATGGTATCCGGTTCGGCTGCTTTGCCTGCGAGTGTATTCGAAAAATGGCAGGAAATTAGCGGGCAGACTTTGTTGGAGCGCTACGGCATGACCGAGATCGGCATGGCACTCTCCAATCCGCTCCATGGCGAGCGCAGGCCGGGCTTTGTCGGCGGGCCGCTGCCCGGCGTAGAAGCGAGATTGGTTGATGAATCGGATAATGAAATCACTGAAGAAGACAAGCCGGGAGGAATTCAAGTCAAAGGTGCGAACGTCTTTCTGGAATATTGGCGGAAGCCGGACGCAACCCGAAATGCCTTTCGGGATGGCTGGTTTTGCACCGGTGACGAGGCGGTTGTCGAAAATGGCTATTTTCGCATCCTGGGCAGAAGCTCGGTGGACATCATCAAAACGGGCGGCTACAAAGTATCCGCGCTGGAAATAGAAGAGGTCTTGCTGACCCATCCCGAAATCAATGAGTGTGCAGTTGTCGGTGTGGCGGATGCCGAATGGGGTGAGCGCGTTTGCACAGCCGTCACAACAAAAGGGAACAGTCTTCTTTCGATTGATGATCTTCGCAAATGGGCCAAAGAAAGGATGGCAAGCTACAAAATACCAAGCCGGCTCATGGTACTGAACGATTTGCCGCGTAATGTGATGGGAAAAGTCACCAAAACCGAAATCAAAGAATTATTTGCTATTCAAGCAGAATAAATGAACCTTTCTCTATTAGCGTGCATTATTCATAAATTTTTGCCACCAAGGCACCAAGTCACTAAGAACATAGCACTTATGCCATCTATGTGCAAAAAACTGAGTTTTTTTGACTGATCTTCAAGGATCTTAACTTTTCTATATTTTTCAACTTTGTGTCTTCGTGACTTTGTGGCTATGAATTATTCAGGTTAGGAAAAGGAGGCCCCATGAAATTGTATGATCTGTCTCAACCCCTCAATCAGGAGGTTCCGTTTTGGCCTTACTATCCACCCTTCGAGGTAAAATACATCAAGAGGAAAGCAGAGCATGGCGTGAATGCCCAATACATCCAGACTTCCAACCACATTGGCACGCATTTGGACGCGCCGCGCCATTTTGTCACGGGAGGGATGACCATTGACGAGATTCCAATGGAATGGCTGTACGGGCCCGGATATATCGTTGACCTCACGGAGGAGATGGACGAACTGGCCGTTTATACTCCACAGATGATTGAAGAAAGGGTGGAGGTTCAGCCAGGCGATATACTGCTCCTGCACACGGGCTGGCATAAACACGCTCAATTCGGCTCGGAGCCGGACGAGGAAAAGTATATTCATATGCATCCCGGCGCTCACCCGGATATGGTGGACTGGCTGCTTGAAAAGAAGATCAAAATATGGGGTGTGGACGTGGTTTCAACGGACCATCCAATGAATTTACCCATAGGACGATTCCTGGGAAAAGGCATGCACGGTCATTGTGATCGAGTGCGCGCAAAGTGTGAAGAGAAATTCAGCGAGGAAAAGCTGGCCGAGCTCTTCCCGGACGAAGCCTATCAATTGACCCATAACGCCCTGTTTCCCCACAATTGCATGCACATCGAGAATCTCGGCGGGGATATTGAGGCCTCTGAAATCCAAAATAAGAGGCTCCCCCTTGGCTGTTTCCCATGGAAATTTAAGGGTGGTGAGGCAGCGTTTGCGAGAGTGGTGGCATTTGTAGAGAATTAGATAAAGAAGCCACAGAGGCCCGGAGAACACGGAGATGGAATGAGTATTCCCTCTGTGCGCTCTGTGGCTCTGTAGCAAGAGATTGTGCAAAGCGAAAAATACTATGCATCAGAGTGACGAGTTAGTTCTCCTTCCCGCCACGGAATTACGAAGACTTCTGGGGAA
>JAUXJX010000147.1 GCA_030624545.1 Bacteroidota bacterium
CGAGTTTCGAAATGGGTCGGCTTTGCCAGCGTCGGACCATCTATTTGGACCCAATGGGCAATCCATCTGATCATTTGCGCCAGGGTAACAGAGGGATGTCCAAATAGCTCGCAACAATGACCGGCATCGCTGAGAAGAGCCGTATCGGCTTCACGGCCCTGGAATACGGGTTCAATCTCAAGAATCTCACCGAATTGCTCGGCTAACTTGCGGATGGATACAGTTTCCAAGCCGGTGACGTTGATAACAAATGGCGGCGCTTCGACATGCTCGAAGGAGCGCAAAACGATGGCATTCGCGTCACTTTGCCAGATGACATTCACGAATCCCATGGTCAGATCAATGGGCTGTTGATTGTAGACTCTTTGGGCCACATCTAGCAAAACGCCGTAGCGAAGATCAATGGCATAATTCAATCTGATGATTGCGCCAGGGATCTGATGTGTCCGGCTGAAATATTCAAATATCCGCTCGCGTCCCAGTGCCGACTGTGCATATTCGCCAATTGGGCCGACAGGATCGGTCTCTTTACTGCCGCCGGAATTTACAGGCGTGAATGGATATACGTTGCCGGTCGAAAACAAAACAATCCGGGAATCCTTGAATCTCTGTGCTGCAATCCCGGCAAGAAATGTATTGACGGCCCAGGTTTCAGCCTCATTCTCGGTTGAGCCAAACTTCATCCCCACCATATAAACCACGTTTTCGACATCGGGGAGCGTTTGAATCGCTGACTCCTCCATTAGATCACAAGAAATTGTTTCAACGCCGGCTCCGGTAAGCTCACTTTGTCCCGCCTTGTTGGAAAATCGGGAGACGGCCATTATTCGTTTGGATACGCCAGCCTTGTCCGAAGCGCGTTTTGACAAAATAGCAAGGGAGATACCCATCTTGCCCCCTGCCCCAAGAATCAAGAGGTCTCCCGGCATTCTCCTTATGGTTTCAATGACCGCGTCACGCGGCGTGGTCATGAAATCATCTAATTCACGAACGTTGTTTATTAGGTCAGGCATTTGCATAATTTATTAGACAAGCAACTCTTTTCCTCGATGAAGGAAATTGCAAATACAATCGTCCTTTCTATTCTGCAATTTCAAGTACCACAATTGATTTGGGCGGCTGCTCCAAGACCACATCTTCTCCATCTAGTCTTGCGCAGTCAAAGGCAGCCGGTTTGACAGCCTCAGGATTTTCAAAGGTATTGTAGGCATTCATCTCTGCGGCTGTCAGGATTTGACCGGATACTCGCGTCGGCTTTGCTCCACGTAATTCGCACTTCAGGTCCATTGCGTTGTTTGGATTAAGATTGCAAAGCGAAATGTGAATCAGGCCATCGGCATCACGAGAGGCGGAAGCGTTGAGAGCAGAGATGGATTCGTCCCCATGTGAGTATTCGGTCGAGCTCATATTCAAGGGCAAAAGCGTTGCATCCTGGTGGACCGCGAACATCCCGAATACATGATAGGTTGGGGTTACAATCATTTTCTCGTCTTTGGTGAGAACCATGGCCTGAAGAACATTTACAGTCTGGGCAATGTTCGCCATCTTCACGCGGTCACAATGGCAGTTAAAGATGTTTAGAGTTAGGCCTGCTGCCAATGCATCGCGCAGAGTGTTCTGCTGATAAAGGAACTTCTCATTCGTGCCGGCTTCTGCATCGTGCCAGGTCCCCCATTCATCCACCACTAAGCCGACTCGTTTGTCGGGATCGTATTTGTCCATGATTGTGCCGTGTTTTTGCACGATCTCATCCATGAACATAGACTTTTTCAATGTGGCAAACCATTCGTCCTCGCCGAATTGAGTGGCAGATCCTTTTTCCTGCCACGTCCCCAGGATGGTGTAATAGTGCAGGGATAAGCCATTCATTTGCTCCGCCGCCTCGCGCATGAGGACTTCGGTCCACTGGTAATCTGCCTCATAAGCTCCACAGGCGATTCGGAAAAGCCTATTCTTACCAAAATCGTGCAATGCATTTTGGTAGCGGCGATACAGATCAGCATAATATTCCGGGCGCATTTTGCCCCCGCAGCCCCAATTCTCATTGCCCACGCCCCAAAAGCTAATCTTCCAAGGCTCGGCGCGACCGTTCTTGCGGCGCAGGTCTGCCAGGTCGCTTTCGCCGTCGAAGGTAAGATACTCGACCCATTCCTGCATTTCACTCACAGTGCCGCTTCCCACATTGCCACAGATATAGGGCTCACAAGCCAACTGCTCACACAGATCCAGGAACTCATGGGTGCCGAAGTGGTTACTCTCGGTAACCTGTCCCCAATAGGAATTTACTGAGCTTGGCCGCTTTTCTCGTGGACCAATGCCATTCTTCCAATGGTATTCATCGGCAAAACAGCCGCCTGGCCAACGCAGATTTGGGATCCGGATTTTCCGCAACGCCTCCACCGCATCCTGGCGGATGCCGCGGGTATTCGGGATGGCGGAGTCTTCCCCAACCCAAATTCCATCATAAATACAGCGACCGAGGTGTTCGGCAAAGTGACCATAAATATGCCGGCTTATCTTATGTTGCCCAAGATCAGCGTCGATTACCAAATTGGCCATCATTAGCTTCTACGCTCCCAAATGCCCTTTGACGAGGTCCGGCTCCATCTATCATCAAGAAAATCGACAGGAGCGGATGTGAGATCTTTTAGAAGTGATTCCGTGTCCTCGTGGGTTCCGATACCGCTGACCGTGTCCAATGCCATCAGGTTTTGATATCCAAGGCAATTGCCGAATTGCAGCGTTTCCTCCACAGATTTGCCTCGCAGTATTGCAGCCAGAACTCCTGCCGCCGCCGAATCACCGGCGCCGGTTGCGGATTGAATGTCTTCTACAAGATAGCTTGCGCCCCACAGTTCGCGATCCGTCCATGCATCACAATCATTTTGTGTGAACAACCTGACTTGGGCGATTTTGTCCGATTGCCCTGTCTTCATGTACATGCCGCGCCTGCCTGCCTTCAACATGACAACCCGGCAGCCAAGCTCCAGAAGATTATCTGCAATTTCCCGGTAGGTGACAATTGGGACAAAGTCCACAAAATCACCTTTCTCGCCGCGCAGCTGCTGCCACCGGTTCCGGTCGGTCAACAGCAACATCTCTTCGATGCTTGGCATAAAAAGATCAACATGAGGCAATACATTCTTGAACCATTCTTCCCAGTTGATTAATCCTGCCTCGCTATTCGGATCCGGTAATGCCATATCCACCGAGGTTGCCACGCCCAACGATCTGACCTTGCGGAGGATGCTTGCCATTTCCACGCCGTCATCTGCATAAAGGGAACGCATAATGGGGGGATATCCGAGATGAAAAAGGCGCGCCGATGACACGATCTCCCAATTTATGTTTTCAGCGGTAAAGTAGTCATTGCAGCCGGGATTGTGTAATATGATGCGATCAATCGCAGGCAATGCAAGGATAACCGAATACGAGCTGCCCACTTCTTCATTTCGAAAGAAACCTTTAACGTTGCCGTATTCAGCCATTTTTTCAATGATTATTTCGCCAAACTCGTCCTGTCCGACGCTGGACATATAGCTAACCGTGAGGCCAAGCTTGCTGAGCGCAATACCCGTGTTGGATACAGCCCCGCCCGTGCCAAGAACGGCATTGCCCACCTTGAGAAGCTTTCCGGGCTGGAAGATCTCCGCAATATCCCCTTTACTGGCTATTGCAAATGTTGGGGTGATGTCGAGGCAGATATGACCTGCAACGACAACATCATACTTGAAAGTCACTTTTTAATCCTACCAGGCGATTATTGATTCCCGGCTCTGAATTTTCCGAGCCAAATCGGCGACTTCTTCTGCTCCGCTCTCGGCACCGAGATATAAGACCGTCTCCTGACCCTCTCCCGGCTTGAGCATTCGCAGGGTACCGCGCTGCCGTTCCTCTTCCCTGCCAGAAACCAGGCAGTTTGCCGGTTCCAAGCCAAGGACATATTCTTTCGATCCCATCTGCTTCCATTGAACGAAATTAGGTAATTCTTCCTGGCGAAATGAGACAAACCCCGCCACATTCAACTCGTCATTCACGATGGCAGCGGTGCCGAAGCCATTGCTGTCGGCATTCAATTCGTGAAAAAAGACCTGTTCTGAAAAACCGGTTTGGGGAGCTTCCATCACCAGATGCGTTTCAAGCCCGGCCTTTGCGGTTTCATCGCGAGGATGAACTGATTTTTGGCTAAGCACGAGCCGTGCACGATCGTCAACCACGGGAAATCCAAAATTGCAGTGGTAAAGCAGCATAAACGGACACTCGCGATCACCAAGATTTTCGACATTGTCAATAATTTTGAGGCGGCTTTCTCCGAGGCGGGCGGTGAAGCGACGGCTTAACCGGACATCAAAGCCAAAAAACGACGACTCCCGGATACTTGCCTCAAGCCAAATTTCGTAATCGTCGCCAAGCCATTTGCCGCCATAGCCAATTAAATTCGCCGGCAGATTGGAAGCCCGGCCATGCAGCCCATATTCACCAAATTCATCCCCGCCCGGGACCCCTACATTCGTAGGTCCGCAAGTATTCAACCAGCCGCCATGAAAATTACGGAGCCAGCCTAAACCGTCCGGCTCATAATAAGCCGGATGTCTAATTCCCACCGGCGATTGATATGCCAGAGGGATGCCATTATAAGCAGCATCATGAATATCCAGACCGCGGTCGATCAGCACCGTGAAAGAAAGGCCGGAGCCCGTCTTGAATTCCGCAATTCGAACGCCTCGCCCGGGGCCGTCGCTCAATTCCGAGAGCCGCACATCGGCAATCTGACCAATATCGCCGACGTGTTTCAGTAATTCTTCCCGCTCCCAGGATCTGCCGAATAACCTGGCCATGGCTATCGCCTATTCTACAGGGTACCCGTTACACAGGAGATAAAGCGGCGGTTCATCTTCTTCAATTAGCGGAAAGCGACCGATTGGATCCAGGAATCGGTTGTCCTTCTCGTCATCATTGACGCGAGATACCTCTCCAACAAGTACCATGCCCATGCCGGCTTCCCCGTAAAAGTTGTGATATAAATAGGGCGGCAACGTGATGCTTTCTCCGGGCTTCAATGATATGCTTCCTCTCGCCTCCACTGTCTTTGTGATGCCATCAATTTGAACCGTGACCGGTGTGTCTGCCATTCGCTCATCGCTGGTTGCATTGCAAAGTTCGATCACCAGGTTTCCCCCACCCCGGTTGATGATGTCTTCCATCTTTTGCCAATGAAAATGCCATGGGGTTACCTGTCCTTCCCGTACGATCATTATTTTTTCTGCATAATCTTTGCCGGCTATATCACCCACCTTGCCATTTCGAAGCGTGAAAAGCAGTAGACCAATTTCGTAGAATTTCCCCAGACCGAAATCAGTCAGATCCCATCCCAGTTTATTCTCGATCACTTCCATGGCTCGGGTTCTGTTTTTTTCCCATTCTTGCTCGGACCAGAAGGCCCAGGTTGGCAGATAGAAATTTTGTTGTTCAAAAAATTCTACTGCCTCTCGCTGTAGCGCGTTAACTTCGGAGCGTTTCATAACAGCATCTAACTATGAATTATGGATTCTCCGAAAGATAACTTTGCGTCCTCTGCAAGCTCTGCGGTTAAATCACTAATCAAGCTCAACGACCCGTCCGGACTTTCCGGATTCCAGGGCCGCCGTCAAAATTCTATGCTGCAAACGGGTTTCCTCCGGGGTTATGCACCCGAAAGGCATGTTATCACGCCGCTCCGTAAATTCATCAATGACAGCCGCCCACATCTGAAGAATTGCATCAGTGAAGCCAAATTCGAATATCGGGCCGGTAATGGTCTTGTATGCAGAGGTATATCCAACATCTTCATGCCGCCATTCCTGCACTCCCCCATTCTCATAATGCATTGTCTGCA
>JAUXJX010000507.1 GCA_030624545.1 Bacteroidota bacterium
CAGCACATTCCTAACTCCAAGCAGAATTGTGACAACCACAACTACACTCATGGCCATATTTGAAATAATGCCATTCAATCCGGATTCACCCATCAAAACACGGTTATTTACAACTGCCAGCAGAAAAATAGCCACAAACGGAAGCAGAACACCATTCAACGCCTGCGCCAGGATAATTGCCGGAATCGGTCTCACTTCCGAAATCCCGAAACCTATTCCAGTCAATAGGACAACAAGCCACACTGCTCGATAACGCCAGGCTTGCTCACTCCATTTCTTGGAATCATCGCTGCCGAACAGACTCTTTGCGGTAATTGCTGCGGCAAGCGGCGCCGTAATAGCGGACGAAAATCCAGCGGAAAACAGTCCGATTGCGAACAGACCGCTGCCCCACTTCCCAAGACGTGCCGTCAACGCTTGCGACAGCGCTTCAAAAGAAAATGATCCCTCTACGGACGTTCCGACAACCAGGACGCCCATGGAAATAATCCCACCCAGAATGATTGCCACGGAAAGCCCAACGCGCAGTTCCTTGATGGATTGGCCGGCAGCGATTCCCGAGCCCAGGAACAGGTTATAGGGAACCACGGTCGTGCCGATCAACCCAATGACCAGTACGCCGGACCCCGAAGGCATTTGTGGGACCAGCGCGCCTTTCAGCAATTCGTTTAGCGGCGGCGCCAGCGAAACGGCCGAGACTAGGAACGCGATACCCATCATTGCGACGACAACACCCATTATGCGCGCGACCGTTCGAGTCGAGCCGAAGTAGAGCAAGATACCGGCTATCAGACCAATCAAAATTGTAAGTAATTCCTTCGAAAGCCCGCTACCCAGCGCAGCACCGGCAACACCGCCCAAAATGTTGCCAGCCTCGTAGGCCACGCAGCCGAGGATGATCGCCCCTAAAACGAGCAAAAGAACCAGAATTCCGGAGGCCTTTCCTTGAAACTTCTCACGAATCGCCTGACCCAGATTTCGACCCGAAACCACTGTTATCCGTGCGCTCGCTTCCTGCAGAACGAGACAGGCGAAAGTCGAAAAGACCAGCGCCCACAGCAGTGAGAAGCCATAACCCGCCCCCGAAGACGCCGCCGTCGTGACCGTCCCCGGCCCGATGAAGGCGGCGGCAATAACCGACCAGAAAAGGATGTTGAGTAGCTGTCTCATCTATTTGCTAGATTCCTTATTAGCCACGGAGCCGCAGAGCCCTCAGAGTCACAAATCATAGAAACCTCTGTGTTCTCGGTGCCTCTGTGGCTAATCGCTCCTCCCACCTCCGCCATATCCCCCACCTCCCGGTGTCTCCAAAATCAACCGGTCTCCTGCACGCACCTCGGCACCATCGATAGCACTTAATTTCTCGGCAGACCCGTCCGCACGAATGATTCGCTGTTGTCCCGGCAAACCCGGCTTGCCATCTTTCAGTCCATAGGGTCCTTCATTTCTATGCTGGGATAGGATCGAAAGCGACATGGGTTCCAAAAAAGTAAATTCACGCACTACCCCATCACCGCCGTGATGTTTTCCTGCTCCGCCGGAATTCTTGCGAATGGCGAAGCGATCTAACCGAACCGGGTAGCGATGCTCGATGATTTCCGGATCGGTGATGCGCGTGTTGGTCATGTGGGTATGGACAGCACTCGTTCCGTCAAAATCAAAACCGGCACCGCTGCCGCCACAGACAGTTTCGTAATAACCGAATCGATCCGTGCCGAACAACAGGTTATTCATCGTACCCTGACTGCAGGCAACAACTTCAAGCGCTTTGAGCAGGGTATCCACCAATCTCTGACTTGTTTCCACATTCCCACCAACCACGGCCGGTGCCAGCGACGGATCCTCGGGAAAATGGGGATTCAAAATCCCCTTTGGAATATTGATGGTAATCGTCTGCAGCAATCCCTCGTTCAGCGGAAGCGGCTCATCCACCAGAAGACGCAGCACATAAATGACTGCGCTGTGGACAATGGCTGGCGTCGCATTCAGATTGCCGGGATGTTCACCGGAAGTGCCGGAAAAGTCGAAAACAGCCGTATCCTTTTTGATTTCTATGAGAACCTTGAGCTTGGTGCCGTCATCAAGATACTCAGTGGCGCTGTAGTTCCCATCCGTAATATTTCGCAGGGCTCGCCGAATCTCAAGTTCCGCTTTCTCTTTCAAGGCATTCATATACTTTGCGATCGTGCCGCTGCCGTATTGCCTGGCCATCTTCTGCAAGGCCTGCACCCCCCGGTGATTCGCGGCAACCGCCGCATTCAAATCCGCGAGGTTCTCCTCGACTGACCGGGTGGGATACGTCGATTCAGTCAAGAGACGCCGAATTCCATCCCAATCCGCCTCGCCTTTGGATACCAGATAAGTAGGTGAAATCACAACCCCCTCTTCGATCAGTTTGGTAGCGGTCGGCGGCATCGAGCCGGGACGAATGCCGCCAATTTCGGCGTGGTGCGCCCGGATTGCCACATAGCCCAAAAGCTCATTGTCATCGGAATAGGCCGGAGCTACCACTGTGACATCCGGAAGATGTGAGCCGCCAAAGGCCGGATGATTCGTGACGATCATATCGTCGGGTGACATGCGGATGACCTCGCAAAGCCGGCGCACACAGATGCCCATGGCGCCAAGATGCACCGGCAAATGCGGGGCATTCACCACAAGATAACCATCACGATCCAGAAGCGTGCAGGAAAAATCCAACCGCTCCTTCACATTGGTTGAAAAGGCTGTACGCTGAAGTAATTCGCCCATGTCCTCGGCAATGGCGCGGAACCGGTTGGTGAACAACTCAAGTCTTACCGCCTCAGGCTGGGCCG
>JAUXJX010000369.1 GCA_030624545.1 Bacteroidota bacterium
CACAGGAAGTGATAGATAATAAGCTGGGATGGGACCTTACCGATTTCGGCCTGGGTAAATTCTTGCAGTTCGGCTTGCTTCTTTTCACGATTCGAAATGGTAAGGTTAGCGTACCGGGTGGCAAGGACTACGCGGAAAAAGTGATGATTGTCCGTGAAAAACAGGTAACACCATGGCATTTTCACTGGCACAAGATGGAAGATATCATTAACCGCGGTGGGGGAAACCTGGTCGTCGAGCTTTGCAATTCATCCAAAGATGAGCGCCTGGCGGACACGCCCGTCACGCTTCAAATAGACGGCATCACCATGACTGTGGAGGCGGGCGGAAGCATCTCATTAACACCAGGAGAAAGCGTGACGCTGCCACCACATTTGTATCACAACTTTTACGCTGAAGCAGGCAAGGGCATGGTCTTGGTTGGAGAAGTTTCCCGGGTCAATGACGACGAGAAGGACAATCGATTTCTGGATCCAAGCGGTCGGTTTCCACAAATTGAAGAAGACGAACCGTCGCTTTATCTTCTCTGTAATGAGTATCCGGTAGCTTAAGAAGTAAGCATGGCCACGATATTCGGAAAATCCTGGAAGCGCGAAGAATTGTTGCAACATGTTGGGGATATTCGTCAGCTTGCGGATGTGCGGTTGTCGGAATTGAGCGACGGTCCCGGGCGCGGTGTTCGGATTGCGGAATTCAAGACCGGCTCGGGCTTTTCCTTTACCGTGTTAATCGATCGCGGAATGGATATCCATGATGCGGCTTATAACGGCATGCCGCTGGCATTTCAATCATCAGCAGGAATCAGACATCCCGCATATTTTGAATCCGCAGATACCGGCTGGCTGCGCAATTTTCATGGCGGCTGGTTGAACACTTGCGGATTGACAAATGTAGGAGTTCCCGGCACAGATGAATTAGGTGAATATGGACTGCATGGCCGCGCGTCCAATCTGCCTGCAAATTTGATTGGCTATGGCGGCGAATGGCTTGGCGACGATTATGAAATTTGGCTTGAAGGCAGCATTCGCGAATCGTCGTTTTTTGGCTTCGACCTGCAGTTGAGCCGCAGGCTCACTGTTCGCCTCGGAGAGAGCCGCCTGAAGATTGTCGATCATGTTGAGAATCTTGGAGATCGTGAGTGCCCGTTCATGCTGCTTTACCACTGCAATTTCGGGTTCCCTGTGGTTGACGAAGCTGCTCAATTGATTCTTGACCAAAAATCAGTTCAGCCGCGCGATGAAGTCGCAAAGGCTGGATTGAAGACACACATGATTATGGAATCACCACAACCCGGATATGCAGAACAGGTCTTTTTTCATGAATTGAATGCCGACAAGAATGGCTTTGCCACCGCTGCTATCGTGAATAAGTCGTTGAATGTAGCGGGATTTTTATCCTTTCGCCAGCAGGAATTATCTAATTTCATACAATGGAAACAGATGGGATCGAGAGAATACGTACTGGGATTGGAACCGGCAAACTTCCTGGTGCTCGGCCGGCAAGCGGAGCGTCATCGTGGCTCGTTGAGAAGGCTCAAGCCCGGCGAGACGCAGGAAATGGTCTTGTATCTCGGCGTCGAGGTGGGAACTGAAGCCGTCGATGAACTGAGTCGGAAAATCCAGAGTAATGAATCAATCATCGCCCGGTAGGTTTGCAAAGTGACTTCCAACAATGACGTTGTGGTTGCAGGTCATATTTGCCTGGATATCACGCCGAAATTTCAAATAACTGGCAAGCAGAATATTGAGGAAACTTTCCAGCCCGGAAAACTTCTGAAAGTAGGTGATGCCGTTTTTGGCACGGGCGGCGCAGTATCTAACACAGGCATTGCGCTCAGCAAACTGGGTTTCAGCGTTAGCTATATGTCCAGTGTCGGACAGGATGGCTTCGGCGAGATAATAGTTGAAAAAATGGCTGAATACGGAAACGTCGATGGCTTTTTCCGCAACAGAGAGGTTGGCAGTTCGTATTCTGTTATCCTCGCATTACCGACAATTGATCGCATCGTTTTACACAATTCCGGCTGCAACGATTATTTCACCGACGAAAACGTAGATTGGGCAATCGTATCAACGGCACGGCTGTTTCATCTGGGGTATCCGCCAATTATGCGTTCCCTCTATCGTGATGACGGCATGGAACTGGCGAACATTCTTCGCAAGGCCAGGTCATTAGGAGTGTCAACCTCAGTGGATATGGCGCTGCCAGATCCGAAAAGCGAGGCCGGAGTGATGAATTGGCAACCGTGGTTTGCAAATGTTTTGCCTCATGTCGATTTTTTTATGCCGAGCATAGAGGAGATGGTGCTGTTTACCGACCGAAAGCGTTGGCAGCAGTTCCGGGACGAAGATGCCGATTTTGTGGACATTGTCCCAATTGCTATGTACCAGGACATCGCGGACACGCTTCTGGAGCTTGGCTGTCGGGTCATCATATTAAAAGCGGGCCAGCGCGGTATGTATTTGAAGACAGCGAAATCGGAGCAATTCTCACAAGTCAAATCGTTCGGGAATATTGATTGCACTGCATGGTCGGAGCGCGAATTGTGGGGGTCGAGTTATCTTGCGGACAGTATTCAATCAGCAACTGGCGCCGGCGATTCAGCAGTAGCAGGAATTTTGGCTGCAATATTACACGGGCTATCTGTCGAGGAAACCCTTCAGTTTGGCAATTGCCTCGGATATCAAAACCTTCTTGCATTGGACACGGTTAGCGGAATCGGAACCTATAAGGACACCGAATCGCTTCTAGAAATCCTTGAACCGGCTCCCGCCAGTTTTCTTGATAATAGCTGGTCTCGTACTTCGTCAAAGGGGATCTGGGAGTGGAGAAGCTGATGGTCAACAACTTGGTGATACAGGCTGATCTTGGCGAACATAGGATTAGCCGCCACATTTATGGCCATTTTGCCGAGCATCTCGGTCGCTGCATTTATGATGGGATTTGGGTTGGGGAAGGTTCGTCGATCCCGAATACTCGCGGGATACGCCGGGATGTGGTGGAGGCCTTACGCAGAATTCAGATCCCTAATCTGCGTTGGCCCGGGGGTTGATTTGCCGACGAGTACCATTGGAAGAACGGCATCGGGCCACGAGAAAGGCGACCCAAGACGGTGAATGCAATTTGGGGTCAGGTCACGGAGAGTAATCATTTCGGCACTCATGAGTTTCTGGATCTGTGTGAGCAACTTGGCTGTGAGCCCTATATTTGTGGCGATGTCGGAAGCGGCACCGCGCATGAAATGCTGGAGTGGATAGAGTATTTGACTTTCGAAGGCGAAAGCTCCCTGGCAGAATTGCGCCGCAACAACGGTCGTAAGAGTGCGTGGAAAATATCTTTCTGGGGCGTAGGAAATGAGAGTTGGGGTTGTGGCGGCAAAATGCGTCCTGAATATTATGCCGATCTGTATAGACAATATCATAATTTCCTGCATGATTATGGTGAAAACAAGCTGTTCAAAATCGCTTGCGGGGCTTACGAAGCAGACTACCGCTGGACTGAAGTTCTGATGCGTGAGG
>JAUXJX010000318.1 GCA_030624545.1 Bacteroidota bacterium
ACGCCTCCGGCTGGCCCGCTCAAGAGACTGTCTTTCGCGTGGAAATTGTCGGCCTTTACCAGCCCGCCGGCGCTGTTCATGGCATGAAAAATACCGCTCGAGATCGGCCTGTGAACGCGATCAAAATAACCGGTTATCTTCGGAGTCAGATAGGCATCCACAACGGCTGTCTCACAACGGGGGAGTATTCTAATGAACGGCGCCTTCGCCGCCGAGCTGGATACGTGTTGAAAGCCGCGGTCTATGAGAAACTGCGCCAGCTCCTCTTCGTGATTGGGATTGACGTAGCTATGCATGAATGCAATGGCGGCAACCTTGATATCTGCCTTCACCAATTCCTTCACGCGGCTCTCTATAGCATCTAGCTGGATCGACTGCAAGACTGACCCGTCTGCTGCGATTCGCTCCGGAACTTCCTCCACCGCTTCATAAAGAGGCTCGGGTTTTTGGATATTCAGGGCAAACAAATCCGGACGTTGCTGATTGCCAATGCGCAGAAGGTCGCCAAAACCCTGGGTAATGAAAAGTGCGGTCGGCGCTCCCTTCCTCTCGAGGAGTGCATTGGTTCCCAATGTTGTCGCCAACCGCATGGAGATTTTGGGTAGATTTGTTTCCATCGATGTGGATGTTACCAGCCGGGCAGCGAGAATGGGCGCTTCTTCGGGGGAGATTGCTTCGAAAGGTTGGCCGGCGTGCACCTTCACCGAAACAGGCTTAGTGAGCCGGATCGTCGAAGTCGATGAATCGTAATGCGAGATAAAGACTGTTTCGTGGTCTGTATCAAGAAGTCGAAATTTGAATTCCGATAGGAAATTATCCGGGGCGCTCCATATTGTCCGAGTTCGAAATCGTGTGTCATCGATTTGCTCATCGATGATGCCGCGAAGCGCGCTGCTGCTAAGTACCTTGGCCTGGTGGAGATGGCCCGCGGGGTCCAGCGCCTGGCAATCCGTAAAGGTACCGCCGGTATCGATCCAGATTTGCCATTGGTTGTCATCCTTGGACATCATTACATGCCTGGGCTATCAATTCAACACTGAACAACACCGAATTGATTTATTACGATTTACCCAGTTGTGCTAGTTAGAAGAATTTGACTTGATTACTTCCGTTCAGAATGACAAAAAGCACTTGTCACTTAAACACATAACACATTAAATGCCTGAAAAAACTTTGACGGGATAACAGCCTGCCTGCCGGCAGGCAGGGATAAGCAGGCTTTATGATCATGATCCTGTCAAAACAATTATTAGACATATCCAGACACTCCTAACTAGTACAATAAGTTACGGTCTAGTGAATTGAAAGAAAATACGGATTAATTTGCAAAAATTCCCCCAAAATTGCACAGATTATTACATACTTTGGTTGAGTGGTTTCGGTGTTTTCGGTGCTAAGAAAGAGGATTAAAAACCACGCATCATTCTCCACTTCAGTCTAATCCTCAATCAACTCCAACATCTGCTCCAATTGATAACCGGATTCCTGTGCCGCCTTGAGCCATTTGTCCCTGATTCGATAACAATCCGTTATCTCTTGTGCAACCGCATCAACAGAGCGGGCGGCATCGGACGTACTCTCCACCACGCTCACAGCAAACAGCCATGCTGTCAATTCCTCAAACAATTCCTTGCCGAACCACAAAACATCCTCATGCCTATTCACCTGGATGAACTGCTGAACTTCGGAGTCGTTCAGCAATTGCTGCAATGAGCTTTGGGCTGTTTGCTCTTTCTGTGCTGCGTTTTCAAACCAGGCATGATGTCTCGTCATGATCTTGACCATCGCAACACACCGATCGGCGTCGTCCGCATCAACGGCAAACTCCTTCAGTGCGGAAGAAATTATCTTGCCCAGTCGCCATTCGTCGATCCAGCTTCGGCTGGTCTCGGCATGCATGTCATCGCCGGCGATTCTGCCCAAATCATGCACAAACAGCCAGGCGAGGAGAGTCGGCATGAATGAATTGCCGGAAAGGATTTCCTCAAGTTTCTTAACGGCTTTCAGAGGATCTCCGGATCGCGGAAACGGAAATCGGTCCTTCACGTTCGAAAGCTGTAGGACGGCATCCAATTTCGGCAATATCTCTTTGGCTAGCTGAATTTCATCTCCGTCTCCGGAAGATTCCTTCTTGGCTTCCCGAAACAATGCCACCAGCTTCTCCTCTACTTCGCTGCGCATAGCCGAATCGATCTTTTCGCCCTTCTTTTGTATTTGTTTGTCGATGACATTGCGCAGCATACCGCCACTCACCAAATCCTCAAAAGCCTGATGCAATGGCTGCAGCAGCATATCTTGCAGCGCCTCGAAAATATTGGGAGCTCCCTGTCCGTTCAGGTAGGCATTGAGGCGGGCGTAATGGCCCCATTGGTTGTCCTGCAGCTCGCGGAAATCCAGAAACACTTCGTACTTGAATGCACCGAGTTCCACGTAAAGCCCATCTTCGCAAAGATCTTTGCTGCTGTGTATGAATTCCAGTCCGCTGATCTGATCGCGATAGATGCAAAACCAGGCCGGGTCGTTCCGTAACGACAGTCCTTCGCCCAGCGTCTTCTGCAGCAATTGTGTGCCGCCCTTTTCGTCGGTCTTCACGGCATACGCAACCGAAGTCCTGATCCATCCTTTGGCCGAATCATACTTATTGTTGTACACCACCAGTGAGCGCTCTTTGCCGAAGCGATTTGAATAGGCGAAGACATTTTCATTGACGTGGCCTTCCGGCGCAAAGAGATCGTACAGCAGAAAATTGTACGCCTCAGCAAACAGATGGCGTTTATGCAGGAGGGGGACAATTTCCTTTTCGTGGCGGTGAATTAGATCTTCGTCGGGCGGTTCGTCCCAGTAGGCCTTGCGGTATTCCATGCCGTACTTTTCCCAATAGCCCTCGATCTGTCCATGACCAAACATGGGCAGCCCCGGCATGGTGACCATCATCAGGCAGACACCAAAATACCTATCGTCGGTGCCAAATTGTGCAATGGCGGTGTCTTCATCCGGGTTATTCATGAAATTGACAAAGCGCTTCAGTATTTCAGGGTTGAATTCCAGCGTAGTCTTAACGAGTTGGCGATAGTTGGCGTTCTGTTCGTTTTTCAGCATGTTCATAAAAGCGCTGTTATAGACCCGGTGCATGCCCAGCGTCCGCACGAAGTAGCCCTCCATCAGCCAGAAGGCTTCCGCCAGGAGCAGCGTGTCCGGCACTTCTGCCGCAATCCGGTCTACAACCTCTCGCCAGAATTCCGCCGGCATCGCTTTGTTGAATTCCTCTTTGGTCATGGCGTGATCGGCTCGCGACGGAATATCGCCGCCGCTGCCGGGCTCGGGAAACCAGAGCCGTTGGTAATGCCTCTTGGATAAAGTCATCGCCGCGTCAAACCGGATAATAGGAAACTGACGGGCTACATGCAGGATGGTTTGGATCGCAGCTTCCCGGACTTCCGGATTCAGATAATTCAGTTGACCCGTATCATTCCACGGCATATGGGTGCCGTCGTTGCCATGATAAATGTACCTGGTTTCGCCGGTGTTGAAGTTCACCCGTTTGAAAACAACGGCAGCATCAGTTCGGTCATAATAATGATCTTCCAGATAGATCCCCACACCGGGATTTTCAGAGAGACTCACGCCGCTGAAACTGTAGGACGGAAACGGGCAGTCATGCTGTGAAATGAACCAGTCGGGATGCTCCATGATCCATTTGGAATCGATACCTGTATGGTTAGGCACCATGTCGGATGCCAGCCGGATGCCACGCCGCCAGGCGCGATCCTTCAGGTCTCGGAACGCCTCTTCGCCGCCCAGGTCCTCGGCAATGACATAATCATGAAGTGAATAGGCCGAAGCTTCAGCTTCAGGAT
>JAUXJX010000335.1 GCA_030624545.1 Bacteroidota bacterium
CCGTGTCGATCTCCGCCTGGGGTGCAACAAGATCGACAGTGGGAACAATTTTGATGATTGCCCGGGCATCCTTCTGTGAAAGGCCTCGAGAGAATTTGGCGCGAACCGTTTCCAGCTCTTTTTCGCTCAGCTCTTTGTCTCGAATGATTATGTTGTTCACACCCAGAATCTTGTATTTTTCGAGTGCTTCTCGTTTGGCTCCCTCTCCGATGGACAACATGGCAATCACCGCAGCCACTCCGAAGATGATGCCAAGCATGGTTAGAATAGACCGGAGTCTGTGCACCTTCAATCCTTCAAGGCCGATTAGGAGTTGTTCTTGTGTAAGCATTCTGAGAATTATTACTTTCTAGGAAACGCTACAAAAAGGACCCGCCGCGAAGTTACGCGAAGAACACGAAGTTTTTTGCACTGCTGTTTTTTGTATCTGTTAAAATCCGTGTTAATCCGTGGTCAAAAAAGTTGTCACACAGCTTACCGGTGCATCCAAGTCATAATGCCGCAGTGAGCTTCTGGATTTCGACGACCTTATCCCCCGCTCTTAGATCTCCATAAACCACTACGGACTTATTATTGCGCGGTCCCAGCTTTACCTTAACCGGTTTCTTCCGTGAACCGTCTTTCACATAGACAAAGTATTCGCCGCCCTCCTCCCCGATGCAAGCATTGTCCACAAACAGTGCGTCTTCAAGCTCGGCCACCAGAATCTCACAGCTTACGGTCATTCCCGGTCTAAGGATACGCGCTGATTTATTCAAAAGAACTTCGACATCAAACACCTTGATCTTTGAATCCTTTTCTTTCTCATGACAAATCCTACCGACCATCGTTACCGCGCCGTCAAAGGTGATTTTCGGAAAAGCATCCAGCCTGACAATGGCCTTTTGCCCGACCCGCACTTTTTCGATATCGATTTCGTTGACCGACGTCAGCACTTTGATCTGGCTCAAATCCGGGAGACCGATCATCGGCTCGCCGGGATACAATTGGTCTCCAACTGCAATCTTGACTCTTTCTCTCCTTTTCTTCCGATAGACTACCATGCCCTCAGCAGGCGCCCGCAGCGTAAAGCTCTCAATGGTTCGTTTCGCCTTGTCGATTTCGGATTGAGTCTGCTTCATTCTTGCTCGTTGAATCAGGATTGCTTCCCTTTGTATCGTCCGGGTATGTTCAATGTTTTTTTTAGCTTTTTGAAAGGAGATTTCGGCGATTTTGAGTTTGAGTTGATTTACCTCTTTCTTTGCTTCCGACTCAAACTTCACTCTCTGGGTGTCGATCTGTGCCTGCCGCAGAGCTGCCTGCGCAGATTGGAGCTCCGCCTCCAGCTTCATCATTTGCGAACTGTTTTCGACCTTGAGCTTCTCGAGATCGGCCTGTGCGATCTCCAGGTCCGCAGTTTTTTGTCCCAGAACCCTAACCACGCCTGAAGTATCAAGCCGCGCGACGATATGCCCCTTCTTCACAATAATACCCTCTTTCTCCAATTCTACGATTTGAGGCCTGCCGTAATTCCAATCAAATATGGGCATGGGAATAACCTTTGAGCGTACAGTCTGCAGTTCACCTGTCTCGGTGAGGACTGCATGAAACTCGCCCTGCTCAACCACGGCGACACGATCGCTGTCGACAGAGCAAGCTCCGGCACAGATCAAAACTGTCGTATAGAGTATTGGGAATCCTATTCTCTTCATTTATATGCCGCTCCCCACTTTTTCGGTTCTAGCCGATGACATCTCGGATTGCTGTTCAGTCGGATCGACCAGAGAAACCTCGTCTCCCTCAGCCAAACCATCCACGATAACTACATAATCATCATTCTCCGGACCGGTCGTTACGACTTGTGGCTGAAATTCCCGACCTTTTTTCAGATAGACGATGTTCCCATCCTCCTGCATGAATAGAGCTTCCAAAGGTACGAAAAGGGTGTCCGGAATTTGGCTAACGATTATTTCGCAGCTAACTGTCATGCCGGGCATAAGCTTCACGTTATTTTCATCCAACAGAATCGTAACATCAAAAACCTTTACTTTTGAATCTCTTTCTTTGCTGCGGGCCAGCGTTGCAATCTCCGACACATGGCCGTGGAAGGTGCTGTCGGGGTAGGCGTCAAGCCTAATGACTGCATTCTGTACCGTATCTCTCTTGTCTATGTCTACCTCGTTAATCTGCACAACGGCCTGCATCAAAGTTAAATCCGGCAGCCCGATTAAAGGCCAGCCGCTCCAAAGCTGATCGTCAACCTGATATTTGTTTCGGGTCATCCAGCTTCTTTCGATGATTGCAATACCGGGAGTGGGAGCAGTAATGCTGAGCTTAGCCAGCGTTTCCTCTGCTTCCTCTAACTTTGATTCCACCTGGTTAATCTTCAACTCTAACTTGCTGATCTCTTCACGGTTGATGCTTTTTTGATTTTCGATTTCCTGGCCGGCCTTTTCGAGGGAGATGCCGGCCTTTTCTAATTCAAGCTCGATTTCCTTCCGCCTGATTTCAGACTCAAAAGACGCCTTCTCCAGGTTCAACTGGGAAATCCGGTGTTGCAATTTCGTTTTCTCATAATCTGCCTCGAGCCCTTCGATTTGTGATTGATGATTAGCCTCGGCCTTCCTTAATTCAGCCTTTGCAATTTCCAGTTCTGCCTTTGCATCATCAAAGCTTTTTAGAACTTCGGCTCTATCGAATTCTACCAGCAATTCACCTTCTTCTACCTGTTTGCCCTCCTCGACAATCTTGGTGATTTTCAGGGTTCCGAATCGCCATGAGATACTGGGCGCCGAAATGGTATGGGAGTTGACCGCCTTCAATTCACCGGTCTCGGTGACGCTATAGACAAAATCTCCACGATTAACGGTGTATGTTTCGATCTGCGCATCTGACCCCGATTGGCAAGATAAGCTAATAGTAAGAAGGACTCCCATGATGGGAAGACGACCATACTTATTAGACATAATTTCCCTCGCGTGAATCATTAGCTTCAATTATTCAATAAATTCTTGCCACTAAGGCACCAAGTCACTAAGAATATACAACTTATAGCATTAGTATGTAAGAAACTGAGTTTCTCGAACTAATTTTTTTAGGATCTTGATTCTTCAATATTTTTCACTTTGTGTCTTCGTGCCTTCATGGCTATGAATTATTCCTGTTAAGCGAAAGTCTGAAGATTCTCACCAACTTTCTCTCCTTAATTGGGAATCCGTCTGAGTTTCACTTTTCACCAGCACTTTGTAGGGACTCAAGTTGTCAGGCCACTTCACCAAGGAACCACTGGGCTCACGTAAGGCACACTCTTCACCACCGGCCAGATCGCTTTGAATGATGACAAAATCTTCAGTTTGTTGAGAAGATGCAACAGGGTATGGTATGAAAGATCCGTCCCTCATCACGTATACGATTTTCAGGCTGTCCCGCTCAAATATGCACTCTCGCGGAACGGCCAAAACATCCTGAAATCTTTCGATCTCTATGGTGCATTCTGCCGACAAGCCGGGAACAAGATCGGTGACGATGCTGTCAATCGCCACGATTACTTCAACCTTCTTGATCTTTGATCCTCTTTTGATTGGCTTCGCAATCCTGTCCACCCTTAAGACGCTTCCCGGCAGCGAAAAGTCTCCTAAGGATGGTACTCGAACACTCGCCTGCTGACCAGCTTTCAATTTCTGCGCATCCGTCTCGCCGATTTTCAACTTGACCTGCATGGCCGAGAGATCCGGGATTTTCACGACCGGCATGTTCGGATACAACGCATCGCCCTCCCGGATCTTATTTCCGGTAATCCAGCTTTTCTCA
>JAUXJX010000545.1 GCA_030624545.1 Bacteroidota bacterium
CTGGTTATCCCGGTAAAAGAGATATAGATCCCCGTTCTCATCGGTCGATAGATTCGGATAGTTCGTTCCACCTCCAGTGACGAGTGATTGGGCCACAGGAATCGGGGTGGTCCAGCCGGTCGCTTCGCCGGCTATTACAAACTTGGTGTACATAATCCGGATGTCCCCCGGCTCAAAATTGTCTGAAAAAGCGGCGTGGACTTGATCCAGCTTGTCTATGACAAAGGTTACCATGGCATCAAACAGAACGCCGGATGTGCTAATGGCCTCAGGTGCTGCCCATTCCTGATAATTCTCACTAGTGACGAAGTGGGCGTTTCTGGTTCGATTGTCAAAATTGCCATCCGTGTAGAAAACGTAGGCTTTGCCTCGCGAGTTGAAATCGATGGTGGCGACGAAAGCCTGATGCTCACTCGAGGATGCGATCATCTGGTCGGTTGGCCAGGTTTCTCCACCATCGGCGGAAAAACTGTGATAGACGTCACCCAAATTACTGGGATCATGTTCCGGCAGAGCGCTGTTCCAAACGACATGGGGATTCCCCGAGGTATCGATAGCCACGGCAGCATAGAGATTGTCGTCTTCCGTGTAGATTTTGCTGACCAGTTTTGGAGAGAGCCAGGTGTCACCGTTGTCATCTGAACGGGCATGGTAGATTTTGAATTTTGAGTCAAACAATTCTTGCGCATGCCAGGCCACATGAAGGCGACCAAGTTTGTCGATGGCGATAGACGGCATTCCGCCAAAGTAAAAAGAAGCGTCAACCTTCTCAGGTGAAGTCCAGGTTTGTCCATCATCACTTGACCTGATATGATTGACAAATCTTCTTTGCCCCTCGATTTCGTGATAAACGATGTGTAGATCGCCGTTAGGCGTTCTAACAATGTTCCGACCCTCGTTGCCGTACGAGTGGGTTTGTTGTACTGTAGCAAGTGTTGTCACAGAGGCCGAAGGGGTTGTAAATGAAAAGCCGGCACTGAATTGTGGTCCGTTGCCTCGTTGATCGGTTGATCCCACGCGATAGTAGTACGTAGTAGCGGTCTGCAAATCGGCTAGCACAATTTGATGCCGGGTTTTTATTTCCGGTTCCTCTATGCGATTATCATAGTTCTCGGTGAGCCCGTATTCCAGAATGCTCGTGGAGAATTCGTTGGTTTCCCAGTAGATGGTAATTGAACTGCCTGTGGACAGTGATTCCCTGGGGCCGAAGGTTATTCTTGGCGGAGTCAGATCCTCAATCTCAGACGATACAGAGTAAGAGTAATTATTACTGGTGCTCAAACTGGCAGCAATCAGGTAAACATCGTTGGCGGTATTTCCGATTGCCCCCAGGTCGGTTTCTCCCTGGTTTGAATCGTTTAACTGAAGCGAATAAACAGCGGTGGCGTCGCCAACCTCCAGGATATTGGCCTGGATGTCCCGTCCCGGCTCGCCGCCAAATTTCAAAAGGGCTGTTGAGTCTGGGCCATTGAAGCGAAAATATGCAGACGAATACCTGGAAAGATATCGTTCCTGAGGATCCACAGGATAGACTTGATGCGTGGCCGTTATAACCGGACGGATGGGCAAATTAAGATTTGTGTAGCCATAATAGCCATTTTCACCTAGAGACGGATCGTCCAGGAAATTGGCAATAGTAAAGTTCGAAAAAATTTCCTCGAATGAAAGAGATATTCCCTCTTCGTCTAGTGAATTCCTCACACTGCTTATGCCATTTTCCGGGTCCTGAATAATATTTTTCATGAAGGGGAGTCCAAACTTTTCACCCAAATAGGTTGTCCACAGTCCGACTCGCTCATAGTCCTTGACATCATTACTCCAACGGACCAACGAGAGCCAGGGTTCATTGAAGTACGTTCGGGGGAGAAAAATGCCATAGCCGGCAATAAGTTGTGCATACTCCGACATACCTTCATTGAGCCAGGTTTCTTCATTGGTATCAAAAGCAGCATGAATGAGGTGCTGGTATTCGTGTGCGACGACCAGCAGGGCGAAATTGCTGGCGGGACTCGTCGGATTTGAATCAATGTAAATGAGGTCCTTTTGGTTGCTGTTAGCCGAATTGGATTGATCTGTTCCGCTAAAATAACCGGCGATTGAAGCCAAATTTCCTGTATCCGGATCGAAGTTATCTTTAATATCGCTGATCAGAATGTAAACGTAGCCGTCGCCCGACTTATTGGGAGGCAGGCCGAAACTTTCCTCTTCAATGTCCCGGATGCCTTTGTTTGGATCGATTGATGAACCAGGCGTGTTCTGCTCAAAGGCCTCATGAAATCTGTCAACATCGGTTTGCTGCACATTTCCGTCATCCCATTCTAGCACCTCAACAAAGATATAGGTGCGATCCGTCTTGTGGCGCAATTCTGCCGAAAGGGTGAAGAATTCCTGGGTCTTGAAATTGAAAGACTTGAATTCGATGACGTCTCCCACTTCATGTTTAATATCTTGAACCTTCTCTAATTTTTCTTGCTGCTCAGCGGGGGGGCGTTGTGCCACTATCTGGCTTAGCTGATGGTGGCCGCTTTGAAATCCGTTATGCTCGACGAGGGGTGCCTTTTGATCAAGGGCGGACTGGAATGCGAACGATAGGCTCGGAATAAGAAGCCCA
>JAUXJX010000152.1 GCA_030624545.1 Bacteroidota bacterium
AAATTGAAGGCTTCCCAAGTTGCCGTGTGGGCATCCGAGGAGGCAGTCCAAATCCTTGGCGGATATGGATACTTGAGAGATTTCCCGGTTGAGCGCTATTTTAGAGATGCAAAAATCACGGAACTCTACGAAGGAACAACAGAAATCCAAAAGCTGGTAATCGCCAGGAATCTTCTGAAAGATTGATATTACGCCTGGATGAAAGGTTCATGTACTGTAAGGATATTTTGAATATCCTTGTTTCTTCTTGAGAGATTCGTTAAATTTAAGGCAAGATTAGCAAATAGAAGGCTCGAAGGAGGACAAAGATGGGTGGCTTCAACGAAAATGCCAAAATCTGGTATGACGGTAAGATGGTCGATTGGCTGGATGCAACGGTTCACGTAAACGCTCATGTTCTTCATTATGGTTCCAGTGTCTTCGAGGGAATGCGCTGTTATAATACCGGCGAAAAAGGGACCGCAGTTTTTAGGCTCGATGATCACATCCGACGTCTCCACAATTCTGCCAAAATCCATCGAATCGAGATCCCGTTTTCGTTTGAGGAGATCCGTCAAGCCTGTATTGATGTGGTGAGCGTGAATGAATTTAAGGAGTCCTATATTCGTCCGATTGTATTTCGAGGTTATGGATCTTTGGGCGTGCTACCCCGGGGATGCCCGATAAATGTTGCCATTTCCTCCTGGGAATGGGGCAAATATCTCGGCGAAGAAGCCCTTGCCCAGGGTGTGGATGTCTGCGTGTCTTCGTGGAATCGTCTGCCCCCGAATACCATTCCGAGTCTTGCCAAAGCGGGGGGCAATTACCTGAATTCACAGTTGATCAGGATGGAGGCGGACATCAACGGATATGCAGAGGGCATTGCGCTAACTCCGGAGGGCTACTTGAGTGAGGGAAGCGGGGAAAATCTGTTCGTGGTGCATGAAGGCACGATTTATACGCCGCCGGTGGCCGCTTCCATTTTGCCGGGTATCACCAGGGACTCAATCTTTACCATGGCGGAGGAACTTGGCATAGACCTGGTCAAGCAGATGCTGCCCCGGTCACTGCTTTACATCGCCGACGAGGTATTCTTTACGGGCTCTGCTGCTGAAATTACACCAATAAGAACGGTAGACAAGATTCAGGTCGGGGAAGGCAAGAGAGGTCCGATTACCAAAAAGCTCCAGGATAGATTTTTCGGACTCCTGTCCGGGGAATATGAGGATCGCTATGACTGGCTGACGCCGGTTTATGATTGAAATTTGATTTCATCCTATGAAAAAGAACAGCCGGAGATTGGCGCGGGAACATGCGCTGCAGGCCCTCTATGCTTATGAAATGACAAAGGGTCCGATAGAAGAGATCATCAGCAATCAGCTGACAAAGAGATTTTCTGATGAAAATATTCTCCGGTTTGCCGAGAAGTTGGTGCGGTCTTCAATTGAAAATAGTCCGGATCTGGACAGCAGAATAGAAATAAAGGCATTAAACTGGGAGTTTTCTCGAATTGCCATATTAGACCGATTGATCTTACGAATTGGCATCTGCGAGTTGATACATTTCGAAGACATTCCACCGAAAGTTACAATTAATGAAGCAATAGAAATTGCCAAGAAGTACAGCACCGAGAAAAGCGGAGTTTTTGTAAACGGCATATTGGACTCAGTCTTGCGAGATTTGAAAGATTCCGGCAGCCTGCGAAAATCAGGGCGCGGCCTGCTGGAAGACTAATCTTCCGAATCATATTTCAATTGGAGTTGGATGTATAGCCTGAATGGTTGCCCAGCTCCATTTTGTCTAAAATTTGCGTAATAGCTGATTAGAGATTAGATTACGGCTACGGGCGCAGAGCTGTTTGTCCCGGGAATAATCAAGAAAGACGAACCAAAACCGGCTATTGGCGTAAAACGACTGAGAAATTTTCACAACGAATGATTCTATCTAGGAACTAAGTAACCATGATTGGCGCTTTCATAAAAAAACTATTTGGCACCAAACACGAGCGAGAGACCAAGAAACTGCTCCCGGTCGTGGATGAGATTAATCGATTCTATGAAGAATATCAATCTCTGTCTGATGGGGAATTGAAAGAACTCACGCCAAAATTTCGTCAGCGTATCCTAAAAAGAGTGAAATCCATTCAAGAAGAAATTTCTGACCTGCGCAGTGAATTTGACACAAGCTTCGAAGAGGAGAAGGACGCAGCATTTAGAGAGGAAATCAGGGAGCGCATTCAAGAATTAGAAGAAGAAGAAAAGACGGAAATTCGCTCGGTTTTGGATGAGATCTTGCCCGAGGCCTTTGCTGCGGTGAAAGAGACTTGCAGGCGCCTGATGGGAAAAACGTGGGATGTGGTCGGCAACCCTACCAGATGGGATATGATTCCGTATGACGTCCAGTTGACTGGTGCCGTCGTGCTTCACCAAGGTAAGATTGCAGAAATGGCTACCGGAGAGGGAAAGACGCTAGCCGCAACCATGCCGCTATACCTAAACGCCCTGCCTGGCAGAGGCGTCCACCTCGTAACCGTTAATGACTACCTCGCACGCCGTGACACCGAGTGGATGGGGCAGATTTACGAATTTCTCGGTCTTCGAGTAGCGTTTATCACGAATGACATGAACTCAGAGGAGCGAAGAGTTGCCTACAATGCGGATATCACCTACGGAACCAACAATGAATTTGGCTTCGATTATCTCCGAGACAACATGTCTCACTCTCTGGATGATGTGGTGCAGCGCAGCCACTTTTATGCGATTGTTGACGAGGTTGACAGTGTCCTGATCGATGAAGCGCGCACTCCCTTGATTATTTCCGGTCCGGTAAGTCATTCCACCCACAAATATGACGAGTTGAGGCCTCTGGTGGATAGGCTTGTTAAGAATCAGACGGTGCTCGTAAACCAACTGGTGGCGGATGCCGAGCGGCTCTTGGAAGAAGGGGAGGAATACGAAGCGGGAATTAAATTGCAGCAGGGCCGGCACGGTGCTCCGAAGAACAAGCGACTGCTAAAATTGAAACAGGAACCCGGCCTCGTGAAGCTGATGCAAAGAGTCGAAAATGATTATCTTAGAGACAAGAAGGTCCATGAGCTCGATGAAGAACTCTACTATGCCATCGATGAAAAGAGTAACGTCACTGATTTGACAGATAAGGGCCGCCTTGCACTTTCGCCTGATGATGACGGCGGCATGTTCGTAATTCCTGATGTGGACGCACTACTGACGGAGCTGGAGAAAAACGAAGATCTCACCGCCGTAGAAATGCAGGAAGAGCGCACGAAGATCTATCAGAACTACGGCGAAGTCAGTGAGCGCGCCCACAATGTCGCGCAATTGCTGAAGGCTTACTCGCTTTTCGAAAAAGACGTGGAATACGTCGTTTCGGATAACAAGGTGATGATTGTTGACGAGTTCACCGGCCGTCTTATGCCTGGACGGCGTTTCAGTGACGGTCTGCATCAGGCACTCGAAGCCAAAGAGAATGTGCGGATTGAACGAGAGACACAGACGCTTGCCACCATCACCCTGCAGAATTATTTTCGCATGTACGACAAACTTGCCGGTATGACCGGCACGGCTGAAACCGAAGCCGGTGAGTTCTGGGAGATCTATAAGCTGGATGTGGTGGTCGTCCCCACCAACATGCCCTGCATTAGAGCCGATCACGAAGACTTGATTTACCGGACAAAACGAGAGAAATATAACGCCGTCATTGAAGCAATAGAGGAAATGAACAAGATGCGGCGGCCGGTGCTCGTGGGTACGGTGTCCGTTGATGTATCTGAACTGCTTAGCAGAATGCTCAAGCGGCGTGGAATTCGGCACAGCGTGCTTAATGCAAAATATCATCAACAAGAGGCAGAAATTGTGATGCGAGCCGGTGAGCCCGGCATGGTGACCATCGCAACGAACATGGCGGGACGCGGTACGGATATCAAGCTGGGCGCAGGTGTTGCTGCCGATCTCGGCGGACTTCATATATTGGCAACAGAAAGACATGAGGCGCGGCGCATCGATTTACAGTTGCGCGGTCGTTCGGGCAGGCAGGGCGATCCCGGATCGACTCGATTTTACCTGGGTTTGGAAGACGACCTGATGCGACTATTTGGTTCGGAGCGCATCGCCGCCGTCATGGATCGCCTGGGGCTGGAAGAGGGTGAGGTGATTCAGCATCGGATGGTGACAAAATCAATTGAACGGGCACAAAAGAAAGTGGAAGCGCAGAATTTCGGCATTCGCAAGCACCTTCTCGAATATGATGATGTAATGAACAAGCAGCGCGAAAATATTTATCGACGAAGAAATCATGCCTTGCGCGAGGCCAACCTCAAAGATGATGTGCTGGAAATGCTGCAGGAGTTCGTCGAAGACAAGGTAGAGAGCTTTACGAATCAGAGCACCTATTCTGAGGAATGGGACTGGGACGGCCTGAAGAGTGAATTCCTGCGGGTAATGCTTCTCGAGCCGCAAATCGATTCGGAGCAAATTGCAACCATTTCGCAAGACGAACTTATCGATTTGACCACGAAGCGAGCATTAGAACTCTATAAACAACGGGAAGAGAGCCTTGGCGCGGATGTCATGCGACAGCTCGAAAAGGTAGCCATGCTCCACGTTATTGATGAGCGCTGGAAAGAGCATCTATACGAAATGGACATGTTGAAGGAGGGTATCGGACTTAGGGCCTACGGCCAGAAGAACCCGCTTCTTGAATATAAACAGGAAGGATTCCAAGCGTTTACAGAAATGCTTGCCATTATCAATGAGTTGGTTTTGGAACTCGTATTTAAGGCTCAACCTGCCAACGTTGCGGATGAGCGTAGACGACGCCTACCGCAGGAAATGGAGGCTAATCACGCTTCTTCCCTGGGTATGGGTTATCAATATGCCGGCGTGGACGAATCAGATGGTTCTCCTGTTCAGGCAATGGGGCGTACTGTTAAGCAAAAGCCAATTCGTGTGGAGCAGAAAATCGGTAGAAACCAGCCCTGCCCCTGTGGGAGCGGGAAAAAATACAAGCACTGTCATGGTCGCTAAGGAAGGTAGTTACAAAGATTTCACATTTCACGATAACCGGTTATATCTTTAATGAATTTATTCGCTTATGTGAATGGTAACTTGTAAATAGCTTTATTCGGTTCCAAGGGAATTGAATTGGCTTGACAAATGAGTATAAATTTGTATATTGAACTCGAATCGTTACGATAATAAGAACAGGGGCTGCAACCTGGGAAGAAGGTAGTGAAGTAGAAATGAATGAACGCGTCGTTGAAATCTTGATTTACTTGATGCATGAAATTCGTCACAATCGCAAGAACGTCGATCAAATGGACGGAGTCTCCAAAGATTTGATCCGCCAGGGGTATACGGAAAACGAGATCAATGCCGCCTTTTCCTGGCTATTCGAGCGAATTAAGTCGGATACGGAAGAGATAATAGTTAATGAAGAGGCCGGCAGTGATTCGTACCGAGTCTTGAGTGACGTGGAAAAGCTGATAGTCAGTCCGGAAGCCTTTGGATACGCTATTCAACTGCGTCAGCTTCGTTTGATCGATCAAACGGAATTTGAGCAAATTATCGAGCGTGCTATGATGTTGGGAGCCAGTTCAATTGGTATCGAGGACGTCAAGTCAATCGTTGCCTCTCTTTTCTTCAATTCTGATGAAATTGATATTCTGCCACTCGGAAAGTCTATGCTGGATCTGGACAGTCAGGTACATTA
>JAUXJX010000128.1 GCA_030624545.1 Bacteroidota bacterium
CGGCTAACTCGCATCTCCTAAATTATTGACTAATTCCTGTAAATACAGTATCTTTCGAGGTGTAACAGAACAGCTCAGAATAGCCAAAGTGAGCCGTTCGAGTGTTACAACTATGGGCTAAAAGCAGTATTTTTTGTAGTGGTGATTTCAAAATTAATGGTTCGAAAACCGCCATATGCGCCCAGGCCTTCGATACGTTTGGGCTCTTGAGGGCAATCGAAGCGCCGTATAACAATGGGTTGAACCGGAGTGCTCAAAATTGGAGGACGAAATGAAGACTATACTCTGGATTTTTGCATTTTTTGTCGTTATAAGCCTGTCACTCTATCTGGCCTGCGCTGGAGATTCACCGGGTGAGGTGAGCGACCTGGGGCCGCTGTCCGCGCTCACAGGACTCCAATCGCTCCACCTTGGGAGTACGCAGGTGAGCGAGCTGGGGCCGTTATCCGCGCTCACAGGACTCCAATCGCTTGACCTTGGGAGTACGCGGGTGAGCGAGTTGGGGCCGCTATCCGGTCTCACAGGACTCCAATCGCTCCACCTTGGGGTACGCAGGTGAGCGACGATAGCAGACCGAAACTGCAAAACGCGTTGCCTCAATGCGCCATTCATATTTGATTCTCAAGGTTCGAATAGCAAGAGGGCTGCCCTGGACAATGGGTAGCCTGGTCTTGGAGAATTTAGCACCCTTTTCAGAGTTATTCGCGATGGCGAATTTCAAAGTTAATGGTTCGTAAACCGTTATATACGCCCACAATTGTGCAATTGCGGATCATTCCTCCGGTTTTTTGACATTATGGTAACATCTATGGTTTGTGATAAAAAAACTTGACATTACTACTAAATACATGTATATTTGCCGCACTTTGCTCTATATAGAGTGAAGTTTTTTTTTGTCTGAGAGCGAACCGCTGCGCTGATTGAAGAGGTTCGTCAATCAGGCTCATTTTTTTTGCCCGGATATTGAGGATGAAAATTGTGTTTTACGACAATGGCAAAAATTCAGTGAAACTATGAGAGCTTCCTTGCGTTTGATAATGAATGATTATTTGAAAAACAAATCTGGAAGGAGAAAGCAATGAAACGAAAGAATACGAATCTGATTAGCCGCTACAGAAATATTCTGTTGGTGGGCGCCGTGTTCGTACTATTTATTTCGTTGGCAGGCTTTTCCATCAAATATTTGGAAATCGATCGCAACCAGGAGAAGATTCGCAGTCTGGAGCACTCGTTGATGGATTTGAAGGCCGCCATGAACATCGATAGTGTACGGCAATTTCATATTCAAAAGATCATGGCTATTATTGACCGCTATAACAGCGGTCTGCCATCGAACACAAAATATGAGATTGCTGATGAGATGTATCGGCTGAGTCAGAAATATACCAATCTTAATATCGATTTGATCTGTGCAACCGTGACCCACGAAAGCGCTCTTTCCTGGGATCCCATGATCACATCCAAGGCAGGTGCAATGGGGTTGATGCAAATCATGCCCGTTACCGGCATATACCTTGCTGCCGAGGAAGGCATACCCTGGACGAGTGCGGAAGAAATCCTGTATGATCCAATCTACAGTCTTCGGCTGGGCGTGAGATATCTGTCTACCTTCGCGGAAATCTATGGAATCGAGGGGGCCCTGGCGGCATACAATGGCGGTGAGCGGCGTGCCTCACTCTGGCTGGCCAGCAATAAGGCGCAGGGAATCTTATTTGAAGAGACCGAAAACTATATCCCCTCCATTTTGAAGTTTTACGAGGATTACCAGAAGCTGAGCATGTAATTCATCGAAAAAGTAGACGAATGTTCAATGGCTGTCGGTTTGAATCGGCAGCCATTTTTGTTTTTGGGCCAAAACTCGGCTGGAGTTTCGTGTTGTTTTTGTTCGGCCCTATTCATACATTTAACCCGTTTAACTAGGATAGCACAGAGATTCAGGCATAATGTCTTCTACGGAATCCGACAAGAGTAGCAAAAAAGAGATGTCCTTTCTCGGGCACCTTGAGGAACTGCGTTGGTGCCTCATTAAGAGCGCAGCTGCGATTGTGATCGGTATGCTGATCGCCTTTCCCTTTTCCGGCTATTTCATCGACGTGCTCACCCTGCCCAGTGACCGACTGGCCAATGCCCCGAAGATGGTTTTTCTGAAACCGGCAGGAATGCTGATGGTGCGCATGGGAGTTTCAATTGCCGCAGGCATCATCGTGGCCTTTCCCGTCGTCTTTTATCAAATATGGAGATTTGTTTCCCCGGCTCTTATCGCCACGGAGAAAAAAGTCATATGGCCCGTAATAATCTTTTCGACCTTTTGCTTTCTGTTGGGAATTAGCTTTGCCTACTTCGTGATGCTTCCTTTCATACTTCCTTTCTTGTATGCGTTAGGAACGGAAACTATAGAGCCTACGATTAACATAACTGAATACATCGGCTTCGCGGTGCAGATTATCATCGTCGCCGGATTAATATTCGAATTGCCCGTTGCTTCATATTTGTTAACCTATCTTGGTCTGCTTGAGCCAAAATTTCTAAGGAAGTACCGCCGATACGCTATTATTATCATATTCATGATTGCAGCATTCATAACGCCACCGGACCCCGGGAGTCAAGTTCTCATGGCAGTTCCTCTTTTGCTTCTGTACGAAATCAGTATAGGCATTTCATATGCTGCATACAAAAGAAGACAAAAAAGAGAAAAGTTTGCATAGGGGCCATCAAAAAGGTTAGCTTTTGATCTTAAATTGGAGGAAGAATGTCGATTAAGCCGGACACGTGGATAAAGAGACTTGCCCGGGAGAGCATGATGATAGAGCCCTTCGAGGATAAGCAGGTCCGTGAAGGCGTAATCTCATTTGGAGTCTCTTCGTATGGATATGACATTCGAATTGCCGATGAATTCAAGATATTCACAAATCTGAACAGTACCATGGTTGATCCCAAGCATTTCGATCCAAATTCATTGGTGGATTTTCGTGGCGAGATGTGCATTATCCCTCCCAACTCTTTCGCGCTCGGCAGGTCATTGGAATACTTTCGAATTCCTCCTAATGTCATGACCCTTTGCGTCGGTAAATCGACCTACGCGCGCTGTGGAATCATCACGAACGTTACCCCATTAGAACCGGCGTGGGAGGGCTTCGTTACTCTCGAAATCTCCAATACTACACCACTGCCTGCAAAAATATACGCCAACGAGGGTATCGCCCAGGTGCTGTTCTTTGAAAGCGACGAAGCCTGCGAGATGAGCTATTCGGACAAGAGAGGTAAATACCAGGCTCAAACCGGAGTGACCCTGCCCAAGGTGTGAAATATGGCCGAGGAATCCCACATAAAAGCCGACGGCGGCCTCGCTGATTTGCACATCCATACGGTCAATTCCGATGGCAGCTTTACGCCACTGGAGGTTGTGGAAAGGGCCGCTGCGGTGGGACTGAAAGCAATCGGTATCACGGATCACGACGCCATAGCCGGAATTCCCCTGGCTCAGAAAGCAGGGCAAGCCCACAACCTTGAAGTAATTCCTGGAATCGAGCTAAGCAGCGTCGAAAATGACAATAGTATTCATATGCTTGGCTATTTCATTGAAATCGAAAATAAGAAGCTAAATAGTCTCCTCGAGTTGTTTTATGAAGAAAGAATTGGCCGGGCCCGAAGAATCACAGACAAATTGAGGAGGATGGGCATCGGGATTTCTTTCGAATCTGTTTGTCAGAAGGCGGAACCCGGGCCCATCGGTAGGCCGCATATCGCCCAAGCATTGCTTGAGGGTGGCTTCGTTCTATCTTACGAAGAAGCCTTTGTCAAATATTTAGCCACCGGAAGGCCGGCTTTCGAACCGAATTATCCCATTTCGCCCCAGGAAGCTATTCAGGTTATCCACGAGGCCGGCGGGATTTCTTTTATCGCACATCCGGATTATGAAGTTCTCGATGGCCGGCTGGGAACGCTCATCAAATCCGGACTGGATGGAATCGAGATTCTTCATCCGAGATTCGGTGAGCCGACGGTGAGGCGATTATATAATCTGGCAATCGAAAAGGGTCTGTTGGTGAGTGGCGGATCCGATTTTCACGGTGGTCGAGATGGCCTGAGCGGCATCGGCAAGCACACCGTCCCGTATCGCTTTGTCGAAGAGATGAAACAGAAAATGAAGGTGGCACAAACCTCCTCGACAATTCGAGGATCCAGCTAGATGGGTTGATTGAGTGAAACGGATTGAAATAACACGGTTGGTCGTTACCCCTTTTGCCTCGAACTGCTATGTTGTGAGCGATACCTCCAGTGATCAAGCGATTGTCATCGACCCTGGCGGCGACTTCGACCTAATCATTCATAACATTCAAAATCATAATCTGACTCCGACAAATATCTTATTGACACATGGTCATCTGGATCACATCATGGCCGTCTCAATGTTCAGCGAGCGCTTCGACCTACCTGTCTATGCACATCAGGAAGAGCGCCTAATAATAGAATCGGCGCCTCAACAGGCCCAGATGTTCGGCTTACCGCCCATACAAGTGCCGGCAGTAACCAATTGGTTCAAGGATGGGGACATTCTGACTCTAAACGGACTGTCCTTCAAAGTAATTCATACTCCTGGCCACTCGCCTGGTGGGAGTTGCTTTCTTTTGGAGAACGACATATTCGTCGGAGACACGCTGTTTGAAGCCTCGATTGGCAGGACGGATCTGCCGGGCGGAAATCATGAACAGCTAATCCGCTCTATTAGGACCAGGTTGTTTTGCCTCCCAGATGACCTGGTCGTTCATCCCGGCCATGGCGAGACCACCACACTGGATCAGGAGAAGAAATACAATCCCTTTCTACAAGGTCTCTCAGCATGAGGTCGGAGCATAACAGAGCAGTCATCTGATGAGGTAATTTTTCAAGAATGGACAGTTTGATCGACAATTATCTAAAAGCTGAAGAAATCGAAGCGGTAAGGCTCCTCGTAAAAGAGAATGAGCGATTCATCATAACTACCCACGTTCATGCGGATGGAGACGGATTGGGAAGTGAACTCGGCTTGTATTACGCATTAAAGATAATGGGAAAGCAAGTCCGCATACTCAACCATAATCCTGTCCCGGCTTCATATGATTTTCTGAATGAGGATGGCTCAATCGAAGTCTATGACCGGAAAAAACATGAATCTGTTGTTTCGCAGGTGCAGGTTTGCATCGTTATCGATGTGGGCGACTGGGATAGGTTGAGGCAGCTTGGATCTGACATCAAGAAACATGAACTCACCCTCATGTGTGTGGACCATCACCCTGCCGTTGAGAAGTTTGGTGAAGTGAACATTGTTCATCCGGGCGCTTCTTCAACGGGAGAAATTGTCTTTCTGTTGCTGCAAGCGCTTGGTATCGACCTCTCGTCCGAAATCTCCACCGCCCTGTACACGGCCATTTTGACTGACACCGGCTCTTTCCGTTTTACCAATACTACGGTGAACAGCCATCAGATGGCGGGATACCTGATCGCCAGAGGTGTCGATCATATCGGAGTGTATCAACGTATCTATGAACGGGAACCGTTAGGGAAGATTAATCTGCTTACTGAGCTTCTATCAAATTTGAATTTTGAGTGTGATTCCAGGGTTGTATGGGCCGCAGTCTCCAGGGAAATGTTGAAGAAACATGGCGTTGGAGCACACGATACGGACGGGTTATCAGATTTTCCCAGAAGAATCTCCGGTGTGATGATCAGTATCCTGTTTTTGGAGATTGATGATTCGCTAACGAAAATTAGTTTCCGGTCGAACGGGGTGGTTTCCATTCACGATCTTGCCCAGGCATTTGGCGGCGGGGGGCATCCATACGCGTCCGGCGCGCTTGTCCGCCGGCCTATGGCTCGTGTAATCTCTGAATTCAAAGAGAAAATCTGTCGCTACTACGAGACCAAGCTCACGAAATCGCCGCGGGAAATAAGCAGTTGATTTCGTCTGTTGGCCAACCTTCATAGTCAACTGACCTCTTTTCCGCTCTGCAGTTTGCGTCCAATTCCCTTCTTTGATCTCGAAAATCCACTTCAATGAAGAGGATGTCCGGGATGATCAGTTTCCGGCAGCGAAGGGATATTATTGACTGGCGAAGACAACATTAGGGCTCTTCGTTGATTAGGCGTAAGTAGTTGATTATAAATAAATTATTCAAATGTTAAATTGCTTTAACAACATCAATTCCGCTTGCTTTTAGTAAGCGAATGCTGTACGTTAATTTTCGTTTCCAAGACCATTATTCTGCCTTGCTACACGAGGGAAAAGATGTCAGAAAAAACGGGCATAAAGCTTGCCCATAAGACGCGATACGAAGAGAAGGGTCCCCTCTTTAACATTTTCTTGCAGCAGACCGAG
>JAUXJX010000362.1 GCA_030624545.1 Bacteroidota bacterium
CGGTCTCGCCATTCCGAATGACCGGACAGCACATGAATGATTTTATCGGATTACTATGAAATCTCTGACTTTTATGGACCGAGCCAAGTAGAACTGGCCTTTGTTGATTGGCAACCCAGGCCGTGAGACCAGGGCCGCTGCGAAACTGGATTGCGTCGATCATGTTGAATCCCATTTCATCCAGTTCCGTTTGTTCCAGCAACCCGGTGACGGGATTCACGTTGTAATATGAAATCCAGTTATAGTCAATCACATCTTTCACGGCTTGCAGGTATTTATGAACGTTGAATTCAGATACTTCCGTCAGTACCTGAACCTCCCGTTCTTCATCCTCCAGCACGGCCGATTCCATTTCCTTTTCTATATACATGACGCCTCCCTCAACTTTTGAGTGATTAAATGCCTCCGTTCATCCTTATAAAATTCTCTTCCGTTGAATAGAGCACCTCCTCCCAGTCAGAATCGATGAATCTTCTTGATTTCCGCTTGCCGTTCCTTGTACATAATGACGCTGGACAGGATCTTGGCTACCGGCTGATAGAGTACTTCAGGAATGAATTCTCCCATCTCCAGTGGACATAGTATCTGCGCCAGATTGTCATCTTCAACAACGGGAACGTTGCTCTGTTCTGCTCTGTCGACGATCTGCTCAGCCGTATATCCGAAACCCTTTGCGATCACTTTGGGCGCAGGCATATTCTCCTGCTCATAACTCAGAGCGATCGCTTTCTTTTTCCCGGCCTTCTGCTTCAAATTATTGCCCTGTATTTTTTTTGTTAATTTCTATATTCTCAAACCTTTGCGTGAGAGAATTATTCAAGTTGATTTCGCTTCCTCTCGCAACCTCGGAATTCGATTCCGGCCTCAATTTGATCCGCTTTCCGCAATGCCGGGTTTGGCATTGTCAAACGAGTTTTCTATTACGGCATCCATCTTCTCACGAAATTTGAAAATATCCCATGGCTTCGGGATTAGGGTCTGAAAAATGCCTAGCTCCATGCATTTCTTCTCCTGCTTTGCATCGAGGAAACCTGTCGTGAGAATCCGGTATGTCTGTGGATGATTCTTTTTGAAATGAGACAAAACCTCCAGCCCGGATATGTCTTTCAGAATCAAATCGCAAACAACCACTGCCAGGTCCTGCTGATCCGCCAATTGCAGGGCTTGCTTCCCTGATTGGGTACAGATTACTTTCATCCGGCTCGACCGAAAAATGTCACCGACAATCCCCAAAATCTCAGGTTCATCCTCGACGAACAAGACCACGGGTTTCATTCTTGGCATCTAAAAGTTGTTTGCTGTGTTAGACAAAATGACCATCCCTATACCCGGATATCCAAATCTCCAATTCCAGTCCATTCCTTTCGAAAGAAGCCGATCTCCTTCTGCATGGCAAGGATGCTCAGATCTGCTTCGTCAATGCTGGCATCCAAAAGTGATTGTTCTATGTCAAGCCTTTTTCCATCCAGAAATTTGAACAGACCATCGTCCTCGACCCAGACCTTACCCGACAGACTTCTGCGAGAATACGACATGTCGATTACGATGTGCCTAAGAGATGGACTGTTAACAATCAAATGGATTGTTTCCGGTTCATCGCTATCCCTGGTCTGTTCGCTCCTATTCTTGTCAGGATATATTTCCAGGTTGCATTTGCTGCCGAACTGGTTCTCGGACAGTAGGACCTGGATGTAGTTGATTTCGTCGCCTGACATCTTAAGGCTTTGGCTCACATGATGTCCGTTAACCTCAATCAATTTCAATTCAATCTGAGGCTGGTTTTTCAGGACTTTACCAATAATCCTGTCTCCTTCGAACAATGGGAGACGAGAGCGCGCAATAAGGTTGACGCCATTCGTGTGGAGAACGTAGGTGTTTTGCTTTGACAGGGATTGGATAATTCGCCCACGAATCAACTCATCTATCCTGAATCTCTGCTGCATAATTTCCGGCAGCAGCGGCCGAATCAAAAAATGTCGTATCAGGGGATAACTTATGCCATTCATCCGGGAAACTCAGTTTTAGTATAGACTTTCTGCCAATTCAAATCGAAATTCAGGCGGTGCCATAGGGCTTTTGCGTCCCTCGAGATTCAAAATTAGTTCCACTTCACCTTTGCCAATTCCGAGCCGCCGGGCTATCTCTTCAATGCTGTAGCCAGAAGACGCATACCGCCTGACTGTTTCCCGTGAGTCACCTTCGAAGGAGATTGGCTGAAATTCCCTTCGGGGCTCAACCGTGCGGAGCGGGCGTCTATCGTCGTTGGTGCGGGTCACAGCGTGTGCCTTCTTTGCCTTTTCGCGCTGATCCGTTTTTGCCTCTGTTTCGCCACGATGGATTTCATGCCGGGGCCTATCGATGTGCCTTTGCGTTTGTTTCAGGACCGAAGAAAAATCCGGTTTAGGCGGTTCCATCTTCGCAGAAACAAGCACGTGCCTCCTATTCCAGAGGTAGAAAATCCAGGCAAAGAACGAACCAATCAGCACAACGAAAAATCCAAATTGAAGATAGCTTTTTGAAATAACTTCTGACTTGCGCTGAAGGCTCGAAAGGCTTGTCGGGAATATAGCTTCAGTGGTATCTTGACTCGGAGGTTTATTATCAGGCTCAAGACTCGGACTGATTACCACGGCTGGTACTTCAGACACGTTTGTAGTATCACGGTCTTCCGTCGCGGCAACCTCTGAAGGCTCAGCCGTGTTCGGGTTTTTCGTTTCTACCGTGGCAGTTTGAATTCCTGAAGCGGCGCTCTTCATGGAGTCGATTTTGGCGAGATACATTTCGGCCTCCTGATTCCCCGGGGCCATCTGCAGGGATTTCCGAAAATTGATTCTGGCCGATTGCCACTCCTGCAAAGCAAGGCGGATCTTGCCGGCAAGGAAGTAGGCCCCTGCCACATTCTGTTTCTCTTTTATGGCATTGCGAACCGCGGATATGGCATCAGGCAACTGATTCTTCTGATAAAGTTCCTCTGCCATCTCGTAGTATTGAGGTGTGACCTTTTTTTGCGAGGATATTTGGGAACCAACCGGGTTTGTCGATCTCACTCGAATCCCAACGCTCTTTGATTCATCCTTTTCAACCACCTCCACGTCATCAGAAACAACATCTCTGAAGGCAAGCATCAAGGTGTTGTCCAACAACTCAAACGCCTTCACTTTCAGGTTCAAGTTCTGAAGAGAGGAGAGCATAGTGTCTCTTTTGTCGTTTTCAAATCGGAGTGGATGGAGCCTGATGAGCGTATAACGTCTCTCACTAAATGGGAGAATCTCATATTCAATTGGGGAGTTGGCTGTAATTAAGATTTGGATGCCCCTATCGTTTGTTTCTGCCTTGAGATCATGGATGTAATTCTGCGCCTGGCCTGAGTTGGAGGCAAAAAGGATGATAGGGATCATCATATGTAATGCTTTTCCAGTCATCATAAATCACCTCTCTTCCCTGCTCCTTGCAGTGAATTTGAAACCGGCAAGGTTATTTCAAATTTTGTTCCCTTACCGAGAACACTCTTAACAAAGATTCCGCCGCCATGCCTTTGCACTATCTTACGGCAAATGGAAAG
>JAUXJX010000566.1 GCA_030624545.1 Bacteroidota bacterium
CAAAGAGAAGCGCAGTTATGTCGTGTCGGAAACAAGGAAATCCGAAAGTCAGCGAAATCCGTTATGATTCCCCCTCCACCTTCATGATCACGAGCGTCAGATCGTCTTCGAGTTGATGGGTCCCGGTGAATCGGCGAACGTCGGCGATAATCCTATCCTTCAGATCGGCTGTTTCAAGACCGGGATTATTCAGAATCAGGCTTATGGCATCCTCAAGTTTATAAAACTCCCCATCAGGATTTCGAGCCTCAACGAGTCCATCCGTGTAAAAGAGCACCAGATCGCCCTGTTCAAGTGCCACCTCCTTTTCGCAATAGGCCGCGTCTCCCAGGAAGCCGAGTACAGTCCCGCCATGATGCAATTTGACCACTGTGCCGTCCCTCCGAATAATAACAGGTGGAAAATGACCGGCGTTGCAGTAAGTGAACCGTTTGCTCTCGGGCTGCAGTTCGCCGTAGAAGAACGTGGCGTAGGAACCTTCCAGGTCCGTTTCACACAGGGATTTGTTTAACTCGTCTATGGTCTTGGCGACCGATAGTGGCTCATTCAGGAGGCTTTTGTATGAGGAATATATCGAAGCCATGAGAATCGCGGCAGCAGTGCCTTTGCCGGAAATATCGCCAATGGCGATGCCGATCTTCCCGCTGGGCAATCTCACGACGTCATACAAATCTCCGCTGACCATTTTGGATGGCTTGTTCGCCTTGGCGAAATTGTAGCCGTCAACCGCTGGCAGGGATTTCGGCAAAAGCGCATTTTGTATTTCCCGGCCTATGATCAGGTCGTGCTCCAACTCCCGGGATCTCAACACCTCTTTGTGAAGCCTGGCATTGTCAATGGCGATGGCAGCGTGATTTGCAAAAGCCGTTAGCAGGTCGAAATCGTGCTTGTCAAAGGCATTTAATCTGTCAGATTCAAGATCCAATACACCTAGGAGCCGTTGTTTTACTATGAGTGGAACCGACATCTCCGACTGGGTCTCTTTCCGGGCTTCGATGTAATCGAGTTCTTCTTTCACGTTCGGGCAGATGATTCCCCGCCCCTCGCGGGCCACAACTCCGATTAATCCCTGTCCCACTTTCAGACGAGCCAACTTAAGGGCCTCATCATCGTAGCCCCGAATCGACTCCGGGATAAGCCTATTGGTCTTGCTGTCAACAAGGAATATTCCTGCGGCGTCATAAGGGATCACCTGGTTTAGAGATTCCAGGATAAGGTGAAGAACTTCGTCCAGATTAAGGGAAGAATTTATGTTCTTGCTGATTTCCAGCAGCAAGGATTTTTCCAGAGACTCTTTACGCAATTTTTCCAGCAGCAGAGTAAAATCGGTAGATTGATTTGTTTCGTTTTCCATAAAACCGATGGATCCGGAGTCAGGCATTAGTGTGTTCCTTTGTTCAGCTTAGCAAGTTCAGAATGAATCATGGTCCTATAATAATTTCGGCCATTCCGGCTCTAAGATCAACCAATCAATTAACAACGAAATAAACCGCAACATGTTCCCATAAGTTACTAAAAAAATGACAATTACGCAAAAAAATCGAAGGATATTTGAGAGGACTGTGGTTTTAGAACCGCAATAGCCGAAAGGCGGGAAATCGCAGCACTAAATACGGAATCACGCTATTCCGAATTGGTCATATGTTTCCACTCTGTGGCGCCGTCCGTAAAGTGCTCTTTCTTCCAAATGGGAGCCTCAATCTTAATCTCTTCAATAATGAATCGACAGGCATCAAAGGCTTCGGCGCGGTGTGGCGCGGACACCATAATCAAGACGCTGGCTTCTTTCAAATGCAGCAAACCAAGCCGATGCTGAACTGCCACTTTTTGCACCGGAAATTTTATTAGAGCTTCGTCAGCTATCGAGGCGAGCTGTTTTTCCGCCATCTCAGCGTAACCATGGTACTCTACTGCTTCGACTGGACGACCCTCGGCATGGTCTCGCACCGTTCCGATGAAAACGTTGATCGCACCACACGATTCAGATTCGGCAAACCTGTATGATCTGTCATAGTCTAATGGCTGTGAGGTGATCTCGACAAATTTTTTTTCGTCACAAATCATGCTGCTTCAGTCCAGGGTGATTTGTTTCTTAGTATCCTTTAAGAATAAGTTGTAGGCTGTCATTTTTGAGTGCTCAAGAAATCTACCTTTGAAGAAAAATATGTATCATATACAAAGGGGCTAAGCCCATAATATGGGGGCTATTTCAATCCAACCCCCCGCCATAAATGACGGGGCTATTTATCTGTTTTGCAAAGTTAGTAGACATCCCGGCGCGCCGGGACGTGGGCTGTACGAATCCTCGCTTTTATTGGGTTTTAACCCTTTTTGCTTTTTGTCAGTAATCATTCAAATATAATCCTTGATTAGGGTTTGATAGTTCTCAGAACTTCATTGTTTCTAACAGGCTGTGAAAAGCATCACTATTGTGACGATTTATTCTACAACTAATTTTTGGATGAATTGTTTTTCATTACCCGCCACTAACGGGAGGAATGATGCAAATC
>JAUXJX010000244.1 GCA_030624545.1 Bacteroidota bacterium
ACTTCTGCGCCTTGGTCCAACAAGGTTTCGACGACCGCAACATAACCGTTTCTTATTCCCAGCATCAATGCCGTATCACCGTAATTGTTCGTGGAGTTTACGTCAGCACCGCTATCCAACAAAAGTCCGGCCATTGAGGTGTTGCCATTGCTTGCCGCCAACAGAAGCGCTGTGTCGCCGTCATTGTTCCTGGCATTCACATCGGCCCCGGTCTCGAGGAGGGCTTCGACGCTGCCGGTATGCTCATTTTGAACGGCAAACATGAGGGCTGCATCACCGTCATTGTCCCTGTGATTCACATCGGCGCCATTGCGAGCCAATATCCTGACCGAATTGGTGTGGCCCGCTTCCGCTGCCAACATTAATGCCGTGTCGCCATAGCGGTTTTGCAGATTTAGATCGGCTCTAAGGCCAATCAGAGTTTCCATGACACGAGATTGGCCGCTCATAGCCGCGAACATCAAGGGCGTATCCCCATCGTTGTTTTGAACATTCACATCGGCGCCATTGCTCGACAAGATCCGGGCAAATTCCGCGTGACCCGCTTCAGCCGCAAACATCAAAGCCGCGTCGCCATCATTGTCTTTAATATTCGGATCGGAGCCCGTTGTCAGCAACATCTCGGCAATGTCAGCTTGGTTCGCACTCGCAGCCAACATGACTGCCGTATCACCATAGCCGTTCTGTACGTTCGCATCTGCCCCGTTTTCCAGCAGAGTCTCGACGATCCCCTTATGGCCCAATCCTGCAGCGACCATTAATGCCGTGTCGCCAAGAAGATCTTGCAGATTTGGATTGCCGCCTTTAGCCACGAGAAGTTGTGCCGCAGCCGTTAGGCCGCTGCCGGCTGCCAACATCAGCGCCGTATTGCCAAAGTCATTTATGGCATTCAGGTTTGCGCCGTGGTCTATCAAGGCTTCAATAACGGAAATATGCCCCTCATATGTTGCCAGAATCAGTGCAGGATTGCCATCGAAATCTTTGACATCCGGATTCATCCCTGTTGTCAGCAATGAATCAACGGCCACAGCGTTACCCTGCTTGATATAAGCGAAAAAAGCCGCCTCAGCGGGTGCGATATTCGTATTGTCTGTCTGCAAACGGGCCTTCTCCGCATATTGGCCGCAGCCCATCATTACAAGTGACAATATCGAGAACATAACCGGGATTTGTTTGCGCATCATGTGTCGCCTCTTTGTTATGAATACCAGACTATCACGGACCCCAACTCCCATGTTGGAATCTAATAACAAACGTGCCTTTGCCCAAGAATTAAGACCTATCTGTCTATCGGTTTTATCGAGATAAGTCTTAAACAATTTATTTTGATTAATAAAGACAAATATATCAGGGCCTTTTCCGTCATCCTTTCTTTACAACCGCCAATGACTCAACGTGTGGTCGATCCTGGGAATGGTAAGCCAATATCCAGAATTCGGTCGTATCTTTTCTTTGGAAGCATGGAAAGAAGCATTGCTGACCGCTTAAGATCATCAGGCGAATTTTCATACTGCCATGGATCTGGTTTTTCGTACCAACGTTCCAGTTCATCCAAAGGCTGTAGTAGCTTCATTTGAACAATCCCTCTGGATAGGGTTTAATGATCTTTTTCCACCAAAGAAAGGCCGACGGCTCTCCCAACAGAGTTTGATACCCAACGATTACTTATATCAAATCGGAATGATCCCCTATTTTAATAATAGTTGCGATTGGCTGAAAACATTCGATGGGCCCTAAAATGAAAGAGCAGGATACTTGATTGAATCCTGCTCTTTTCCTGTCGTATTGTTGCAGAAAGTCTAGATTTTAGTCGTCCTCTTCTCCATCGTCATCTTCATCCTCGAACACATCGATAGAAGCTTTGATGTTGCCTTCAATCATGCTTCGATTGCTTTCGAAACTGGGATCTAACAAGTTGCCGTCTCCATCCACAAACCACATACCCATGTCAATGGCCAAAACAATACTCGTGGAAGGCTCGGAGTCACTAAGGACCAGGGGCGGTTCAAACTCTATCTCCTGCTCCACTTCCAAATCGCTGGTAAATATGAAGGTATTGTTGGGATCACCGTTTAAATACCCTTTCACCAAAATACTTCGGCCTTGAAGTTCGGGGTTTTGGGTGTAGACCGCACCATCCTCGGGATCAAGATCATCGATTTCAATCTCACTCTCCTTATAGCTTCCAAAAGGCACCTCGACGGTCTCAATTTCGTGAAGGGCAGAACCCATAATCAAATCCTGGACAAAGGGCTGTTCGAGCTCAAAATCGAGCGTGTCGCCTAGACTGCTCTCAAATTCGATTTCCTTGATCACCACGCGTGCACTGGTGATGGTAGCCAGCGAACTAGCTTTACCTAAACCTGCTCCTACACTTTTGATGCTAATTTTGATAGTACCCGTAGTGGGAACTGGAGCTGTTGGATTATCACTGCAACTGACGTGACTAAGCAATGACACTCCGGCAAGAATCATGAAGATTCTTCTTAAGGAATTCATACCGTGCCTCCTTATAGGGTTATAATGATTTTGACTTGCTGCTAATATTACGTCCAAAACCTCGGAGTAAAAGATTAGCTATTCACAAAGTGTTAAAGGGGGGTAATGCACAGCAGGAGAGTGACAAATTCTTCCCGGAACTATGAAAAATTTGCTTGTACACTATTGTCTTGCAACCCCACTATCCTATCCGACATTTCGGACTTAGACTGGAAGCTTTGCGTCCCTTCTTTTCAAAAGGTTTGCCCTTCAACAAATGTGAAATAACATATTTAAGTCTATAGACCCTCGCTTAATATTGCATCATCGGCAGGTTTTTACCAGGCTTTACCAAACCGAGGCAAATAAATTCCACTGGCAACACTTCCGCCCAAGTAATTTCTGCCATTCCATCGGACAGAGTAGGCTAAGGCAGGGCATGGTCAATCGGGGTAATGGAAAGGCCATAATGAGGGCAAACAAAAAATGCAGGCCGCCGCGAACCGCCCTGCAGTTACCGGAAGGGATGTCCGACGGTATCCTGGATCACATTTTTCCGGCGATGTTTATCCGGTTGATGGCGCGGAACAGTGCGATTTTTGCACGATCAAAATCAGTGTCCGGGGAGACGGCGCTCAATCTCTTTTCGGCACGTTCCTTAGCCGCCTTCGCCCGCTCGACATCTATTTCAGATGCCGGCTCCACAGTCTCTGCCAGGAGCCTTACGTTGTTGCTCAAAACCTCCACATAGCCGCCGCTTATTGCAAAAAGCTGTCTATCCCCGTTTATACCGATTTCTATTTCGCCGACCTTCAGGGCCGCCAGCAAAGGCGCGTGATTGGCCAAAACGCCAAAATATCCCATCAGCCCTGGAGCCTTGAGGTAGTTGATACGGCCGCTAAAGGCTATTTTGCCCGGGGTGAGCAAATATAACTTAAAGATCTTGTCGGAAACTTCTGCCATGGCCAATCTTTCTAATCTCAACACCGAATAACACTGAAAACACCGAACACTTTCCCTGGATATACTTGCTTATTATTGTTTTTACAACTCATTCAATTCGGTCCATAACCTGAATAATTCACTCGCGCAAGGAACGCAAAGAGTCAAGAAATTAACAAAAAAATGTGAACTTATTCTCTAACCTACCCGAAACTATCCTTCCATCTTCTTGGCGCTCTCAACAGCCTCTTCGATGGTCCCGACCATGTAGAAGGCTTGTTCCGGGAGATGGTCATACTCGCCGTCAACAATCGCCTTGAAGCTGCGAATTGTGTCATCCAGATTTACGTAGCGACCATCGCGGCCGGTAAACTGTTCCGCGACGAAAAATGGCTGCGACAGAAAACGCTGAATCCGACGCGCCCGGTTAACAACGACCTTGTCGTCTTCCGAAAGTTCTTCCATGCCTAAAATTGCGATGATATCTTGCAGTTCTTTGTTGGTTTGCAGGATCTTTTGCACGCCGCGGGCCACCTCATAGTGTTCCTGGCCAATGATATTTGGATCCAGTATCCGCGAGGTCGAATCCAGCGGATCGACAGCGGGGTAAATGCCCAACTCCGATATCTGCCTGGAAAGCACCGTGGTCGCATCCAGGTGAGAGAATGTGGTTGCAGGCGCAGGATCCGTCAGATCGTCCGCCGGTACGTAGATTGCCTGCACCGACGTAATCGAACCGCGCTTGGTTGAGGTGATTCTTTCCTGAAGCGCGCCCATTTCCGTTGCAAGGGTTGGTTGATATCCTACCGCCGAGGGCATTCTGCCCAGCAAGGCGGACACTTCGGATCCGGCTTGAACAAATCGGAAAATATTGTCGATGAAGAGCAGAACGTCCTTTCCTTCCTCATCACGAAAATACTCGGCAAGTGTGAGGCCGGATAATCCAACCCTGAGACGGGCGCCAGGCGGTTCATTCATCTGCCCGAACACCATTGTGGTTTTGTTGATAACACCTGATTCTTTCATTTCCAGGTAGAGGTCGTTCCCCTCGCGCGTTCGTTCACCAACGCCG
>JAUXJX010000359.1 GCA_030624545.1 Bacteroidota bacterium
CATCAGGGTAATCAAGCCTACTTGTCTGATAAAAGTGGACTTCCCCGCCATATTAGGTCCGGTTATGACCAGGATTTGATGGTTCTCGTTATCAATGTAGGTATCATTCGGAATGAACTCCTGCCCGACAGGGAGCGTCACCTCAACAACGGGATGCCTGCCATCTTCAATTTCGATGCGGTGCTGATCATCAACGAACGGTTTGGCATAATTCTCCGATTCAGCCACTTCTGCAAGGGAACATAGAACATCCAATTGTGCAATGAGTTGTGCGTTTTTTTGAATGGTGCTTGATTCAGCTACGATCTTAATACGGATTTCTTCAAACAGCTCATACTCCAGTTCGGCCATCTTTTCTTCGGCATGAAGAATTTTCTCCTCATATTCCTTCAGTTCAGGGGTGATATACCGTTCGGCGTTGACAAGCGTTTGCTTCCGGATATAGCTGGCCGGTATCTTCGAAAGATGACTTTTGGTGGCTTCAATGTAGTAGCCGAATATTTTATTATAGCCAACTTTAAGAGAAGGTATGCCCGTTTTTTCCCTCTCCAGCGCCTGGTGACCGGCGATCCACTTTTTTCCGGAATAGGCCAATTCCCTGTACTCATCCAATCGGCCGTCATATTTCTCTCGAATCATGCCGCCATCTGAAATGGATAAAGGAGGATCCTCTGTGATGGCACGCTCAATTAATTCTACCTGAGAATCCATCGCTCGCAAATCACTCTTCAACTTTTGAATTAGAGCACATTCCAAATTGCCCAGATATTCAAGCAGTTCCGGAATATTTCTTAAGGAATTTCTGAGGCCAATAAAGTCGCGGGCGTTACATCTACGGGCACATATTTTTGAATTCAGCCTTTCCAAATCGTCTACTGATTTCATTGATGCAATGAGTTTCGAGCGAACTGATTTGTCTTCCACAAGCTCTTCTACTGCATCAAGTCGGGCATTGATTTCCCGAACAGCGCGGAGTGGATACTGAATCCACCGGCGCATGAGACGCCCTCCCATTGGAGTGACCGTGCGATCAAGGATGGAGATTAGGCTGCCTTCCTTCTGATCTCCCATTAGCGTTGAAAGGACTTCCAGATTCCGCAGCGTCGCAGGATCCAGCACCATATGCTGCTCAGGATATTCCCGCCTGAGTTGTCGAATATGTCCAAGTTCTGCTTTCTTATTTTCCTGCAAATAGTGCAATATGACGCCCGCGGCACTGAGTCCGGGTCTTAAATCTTCACAGCCAAATCCTTTCAGTGATGTGGTATTGAAATGACGGGTAATGGTCTCGTACGCGAATGATCGTTCAAACAGCCATTCGTCTCTTTTGGAAACAACAAAATTATCCAGTTTCCTGACCATCTTCTTGAGAAAATCAGCTTGGTCTGACGATACGAGCACTTCAGCAGGGTTGACATTAAGAAGGTAATCTTCTGCCTCATTTTGTGGAAATTCAATCACCGAAAACTCACCGGTAGACAAATCCACTTTGGCAAGTCCGCATTGAGCTCCCTCAAAATACACGGCCGACAGGAAATTATTCTGTTTACTGTCCAACAAATCGCCGGAGAGTATCGTGCCGGCGGTTACAATATCAGTCACTTCACGCTTGACGATTGTCTTCGCTTTTTTGGGATCTTCAACCTGTTCACAGATTGCCACCTTGTAACCGGACTTAATCATCCTGGTAAGATAGCCGTCCAGGGCGTGGTAGGGAAATCCTGCCAGAGGCACATCCCCCGATGCTCCATGTCCTCGAGCTGTGAGTGTCAGACCGAGTTCTTTGGCGGCAATTTTTGCGTCATCAAAAAACAGCTCATAGAAGTCCCCCATCCGGAAGAATAGGACCTGGTCCGGATGCTGGTTCTTGATGGACCAATATTGTTTCATCAATGGGGTCGTATTGTTCATCTGACAAATTTACCTTTGTTCCGGCGCGGCAGAATCTTGTATCAAGATAGCAAGCTACTGTGGAGAAAATCAAGGGATAATTGGCTGGGCAAAGTCTTCAGAAATGAACTTGTTGGCGTCTTGCTCCTGGCAAGGCACCTGAAAGGAGGAGTGACCACCCCCTCAATGGTAATTTCGAATCTATTTAAAAATAACCAGGCGAAAGGATCTAAAAAGCAATTTCTTTAGTTGATGAGTCTGTGTATGGTTGATTTGAGTTCACTAAGATCGGCAGATTTAATGACGTATGCATCGGCAAGCCACGAGCTAAAATCATCCTTGAAATTAGCATATGCCGTATTAATTACAACTTTGAGGTCCCTTTGTTTGGACAGCAGCCCCTCGAGGGCCTCGAGGCCACTCATACCGCCAAGACGAATGTCCAGAACAACCAGGTCGATTTTGTTCTTATCCAGCCTTTCCAGCGCGTCTTCGCCGGAGTCAACGGCGATAACATTGTATCCATCCTCGACCAATTCTTGTTTATATAAGAGGCGCAAGCTGTCTTCGTCTTCTACCACAAGTACGTTTTTCATAAAGACCTCTCCTCTTATTTATATGATTCTGGTTTTCGTCATCTGTTATTTTTCAAAGCTTTAGAGGTCGCATTTGGCGAACTCTTATTAGTTCATTTAGTGTTTCGCATCAAAAGGGAGGGATAGCTTTCGCTTGGTTATCCACACGCACTTTATAAACTATCACTCAACATCTTTATTATCAACAAAATCTACTTATATTACAATCATTTAAGAAATAAGGACTTGTGGCCCGGACATATCATCAGTACTTCCATTTCTAATGAAGAACAATGAGTTTTTGTACCAGCTTGAAGGATTTGCTTTTGACTGAAATAAAATAGATTCCGCCAGGAAGCGAGTCCCCGAAGTCGTCGGTTGAGTCCCATGTCCATTTTATTCTTCCCTTATCAAGACTCCCGCTGTGTAATTCTCTCACTTTTTGGCCCAGAAGATTGTAAATAGAAACAGTGACGAATGAGGCTGAGGCCATGTCCAAAATGATATTGGTGTGCGAACGCATGGGATTTGGAAAACTCGGCCATAACTGAAAGCGGCTGGGAATCTGACCGTTCTCCCCGGCAAGGGCAATACCCGTAATGTAACCATCCTGGACAATTCTCACGTTGTCAACGGACCATCCCTTGAGAGGGGCCACCGTGTTGGCATCCGACTGAAATCTAAAACGAATGAGACAGTTTGTCAGGCCCGCGAAGGGAAGCAAATTCAATCGACTAAGTGTCCAGGTTCTCTGCAGTCCGCTGAAAGGCCCCGCAATTACTTGCCACTCGCCGTCCCCCACTTTTAGATCCACATAACCGGCATCTCCCGGCTCAATTTCATAGAGACTGTGGAACTGTAGTTCGGCCTGGTCAACTTGGCTAAAATCAAGAAAATCCCGAGTGGTGATTGCTATAGCTAAATTGTCTTCATAATTTCTCTCTGGTGAGGTTGATAACGCAAAATTACCAGAACGGGCGAGGGTAGAATCCAGAGCCCATTGGGGTGAGTGGACAACCCACTGTTCTAATCCTGATTCAAAATCATCCAAGCCGATTATGAACTGAACCGTATCACCTTTTGCGTAATTAGGTGGATTGGCTCGATCTTTCACTGC
>JAUXJX010000367.1 GCA_030624545.1 Bacteroidota bacterium
AAAGTAATTGTTATACTTGGCGATAATATACTTGAAAAAGGCATTAAGCCCTATGTGAAGGAGTTCATAAAGCAGGAAAAAGGGGCAAAAATCTTACTAAAGGAAGTCACATACCCGCAGCGGTTTGGCGTCGCAGAAACTGAGAATAACAGAGTCGTTAGAATTGTGGAAAAGCCTGAGCTTCCGAAAACAAATTATGCCGTAATCGGCGCTTATATGTATGATTCCAACGTCTTTGATATCATTAAGACTTTAACGCCGTCGGGTCGGGGTGAGTTGGAAATCACGGATGTCAACAACGCTTATGGTCGATCTGGTGAGCTGACTTTTAATATCTTGGATGGCTGGTGGACGGATGCAGGCACCTTTGAGTCCTTGTACCGGGCCAGTCAACTCGTTGCAAACATGAGAACGGAAGGCAACTAATTTAGGTATAACTTTTCCGCTAATTGAAGTGGCTAATGGAGGATCCGTGATGAAACATTGGAAATCTTGGCTTGCATGCATGACAATGCTGGCTGTTGTTGGTGTTCCGCTCGCGCAAGCACAGTATCAAGCAGGTGGTCGCGGCCTGATGTATGTTCACACCGCTCGGACACTGGAAAAAGGCGATTTGAATGTTTACCTTCACTCCCGAATCTATGGCAAATCGGTAGAGGCTGTTTCCGTTTCTACGACTTACTGGAGCGCCCAGGGGTCTTTTGCGCTTAATTATGGATTGAGTGACCGTCTTGAGCTAACCTTGCTCCCGATCATCTATCAAGACTCAAATTCCGGTCCCAATAATTTTCCGGGTGACGTCTTTCTTAAATTCAAGTTTGGTTCCTTGGGCTCGCCAAGCAGCAGAGTTAAGTTCGGTTTCTCGGTCTCCAGCCGGCTTCCACTCGGCAAGACTAGCAACGTGGTTTTCGAACCCTATTCCTCTGGAAATATCGAAGCCGGATTTAGCGGACTTGTCAGCTATTCAAGCGATGTCCTCTTTCCGGATGAATCGTTTAACCTCGATTTCAACCTGGGCTACATTTATCACAACGATGCAGGCATGAAAATGACGAATGCAGCGGCGGACACCTTCTCTAACGCCGGCACAACTTCGGAACTCACATATGGCCTGGGAGTTCGATTTCCATTTGATAAGTGGAAAGTATCGGCTGAATTAGTCGGTAATTTTTTCATTCGCGAGCCTGCCGTTAACGCATACAGTCGGGAGAATTATCTTTATTTTACGCAGGGATTGGCCTACAGAGTTGCAGATTGGCTGGAACTCCATGTCGCTGGGGATTTTCGGCTTTCGTCGGATAATGACAAGACCGTTTATCAATTTATTGGAGAGTTGCCCGGCACATTACCCAAGAGTTATCCTGGATGGCGCGTACAAACCGGTATGAAGGTGTCGCTCTCTCCCTCGGCAACGTATAGGGCCGATGAACGGGATATGCTCGTGAGAAAGGCCGAAACCCGTCGTGAGGTATTTGAGCAGATCGTTCGTGAGCAGCGCGAAACTGAGAAGGCTGAAATGGAATTGGCACGAATCAAAGAAGAGCGCATAAAGGCTGAAAAAGAACTGGAGCGGTTGCGAAAGCTTCTCGACGAAGACGGCACCAAGAAGAAAGGGGACAAGCCGAAGAATTGATCCCCACTCAAATAAACGTACAAATTAAAGCCCTTCGATGCTCTTATGTTGAAGGGCTTGTTCTTTTGGGAAGAAAAAAGCCGCCTCACATTGTCTCGGAACGGGCTTTTATCCGTTTGAAGCTATTTTGACAGCGTCATCACCCTCGACTGCCTAAACTCCTCGAATTCCAATGTATAGACGTAGCGGCCGGAGGCCACTCGCTGTCCGAAGTTGTCGGTTCCGTCCCATTCCACGGTGTGAGCCCCTTCAGCCCGATCCTCTCGATCAATCAACGTCTTGATCAAACGTCCCTTGAGATCATAGACCAGAATCGAGACAGGTTCGGCTTTCTTCAGATGGAATTTGATCGAGGTACTTGGATTGAAGGGGTTCGGATAATTCTGTTCCAATCTGTAGGAATTTGGCAGCAGAGCCTCGCTTGGGTCGCTTACGCTGACTGCCGCATCGACCATAAACGTATCGGGACTCATCGTGGTGAAGCTGTTGGTTCCGGCCAGGCTGGGAGGCGAGATAAAGAATAGGTGCTCATTAGCATTTTCCATAAAAATGATGTTTCCGGCCGCGTCAAAGTCAAATGTTGCCCGGGCCTGAACGTTGGAGTCACTAAAAAAATACAAATCATCCTCTGTAATTATTCTTACTACATCGGGGAAAAAGGAGTTAATATCATCGACTCTCCAGATGCCGTCTTCATTTCGGTCCTCACCAGCGCGGGTAACAAAGTACAAAATGTCATCAACTGCTGAATTTCCATCAGAGCCTCGGTCAAAAACCAGGTCATTGGCAATGAAGGTTTTTTCTTCTCCCAAAAACCACAACGCGTCATCATCGGTCACAGGGAGGGTTCCCGTAATATCATATTTGCGGATTCCCTTGCCATCGGAGCCCAATAAATTAGTTGTCCTCAAGCTAACATACAGGGACCCTTCATCGTCCAGATTAATCTGGTGCGGGAAAAAACCACTAAATTGAGCCAATAACTCCATGCCCACTGCGTTCATTGAATCAGCCGTGCCAATATTCCCTCGCCAGATTTTGTTATCTGCCGCTACATAAATTGTGAGGGCTTCTCCTTCGCCTTCCAAATAGAGACCTTTTGGATTGGTAAGACCCGTGATTACCGCCCTGATTGAATGGTCCTGATCTAAACGTCGTATTTCACCAAATTGAATGGCCGATACATAGAACCGGTCAAGATTGTCAAAGACTGCACCGTACATGACGTCGGATCCACCGCCCCAATCGACCGTTCCGCCATCGTTTATATCAGCGGCTACCAGAAACGGATCGTGAAATGAGCCGTCGGGATTGTAAATGGTGATGCCTTTTCCCACTTGTGGTGCGTCACCGCCAGTATTGGGCGCATAGATTAGTCCGAACATGTGACTGGTCATATCTTTGACCACGGCAACCCCGCGCGTAAATATTTCAATATCATCGGAATCGAAGAATACGGTCCAGTCTGTGGCAGAAGCAGTCGGCTGTTGGGCTGTGATTTCATAGGTATATTGCCTGCCGGCTTCGGCACCGGTGCCATCCCATTCAACGGAATTCAGTCCGCTGCTCATTGCTCCGCCATCTATTTGGGTTACCAGGCCGCCGTCGGCTGCGTCTCGAACAATTATCGTCACGACATTGGCCGTATCATTCAAGAAGAAAGATATTTTTGCGCCCGTTCCATCCGAAAAATTTCCATCAAATGGAGAATCGTCCGGATTGGTGATCTTTAATTGCGAGGCGTAGACATTAGCGGCGGCTTTGTGCACTTCGCCGAAAAAAAAGCCCGCAGCGAGAATCGCAGTCGCTATTGGCAAATATTCTTTCATAACAAGATGCTCCCTATTTTGAGTAAAGTTAGATAGTTTTTCGAGCTTTCGGGAAAAAAA
>JAUXJX010000215.1 GCA_030624545.1 Bacteroidota bacterium
AAACAGATTATGGCGGAGAATGAAAGGACAGTTTGATGGACTGCAAAACGATTCTCGAAAATGACCTGCACGAAAGATATATTCTCGGGTTAATCGAGGATTCGGAGAAATTGAAATACGAGCAACATCTTCGCGGGTGCGATTCGTGCCAAAAACAATTGGAACATGAACGCACGTTGATCTCCGGTATCCGCGGCGTGGGTCGACAGGAGATGAAGGCCGAAATCCACCGGCAGGTTGAAATTGAAAAGTCGGGGAAGGCGACTGCGAATTGGGGTATGATTTCGAAAGTTGCCGCAGTCTTGCTTTTTGTCGTGATTACACCTGCCGTTATATACTATTCGCAAATCGATACGCCGGGTGAGATACAGATCCTTCCGAAATCGGAAGAGCAGATTGCGCCGGAACAGCAGGCTGATGAAGCTTCTGCTGATAAACTACCAGATAGGTTAACCCGGGAGCCTCACGATCTCAAAACTGCAGAAGCGCCCGAACAGGAGCCTATTCAGGGAGACGTCGGCGCCAAGTCGGAAGGCGTGGCTACGATCAAACCATCCGGAAAGAGAGGAGAAACCGGCGAGAGAGAAACCGCTTCGGTGGACGTGAAAACGGAGATGCCAGAGAAGTCCGGGTCCCGTGGAAAAGCCGTCTTTTCGGCTGAGAAAGACGCGTTAACAATGGAGTCAGTTTCGGGCCAAAGCGAAACGGAAAAAGAAATGCTGGAGAACGAGGAGCGCATAGAACACCTACTCTCTCTGAAAAAGAATAAACCTCCCGCAATCTCTCCAGACGCCAGCGAGGATCGGATTGCTGCATTCAGAGCCGCGCAAACGCAGCAAGATCAGCCGGCCCAAGCGAGAGGACAGTTCACCAAGGTTAAGACTGCCAGAATAAGAACCTATGGTTATGAGAAAGGAATTATGCCCCCATTGGAATCAAAATTGCAGGAACAAGAGGAGGATGTTGCCGAAGCAGAGAGTCGAGTCATTGCGTTGTCTGATCTAGAGTTTAGGTCGAACGAAAGAACACTTGTAGTCCATCTATGGTTGTCTACACAATACCCCCCAAGAGCTGATGAAAGCAAACCGCTCGAATCGTTCGAGGTTGGGCTCTCTGCACGTGATTCTCTGCGATGGGAAATGAATTGGTATGTGGATTCCGGCTTTCTCGACTACGACCCAGCCAAGATGTGGATGCAATCACAAGAGGTGGAGATCATGTTGGTTCATATTGAAGATGGTATCTATTATTGGATAGATTTGCGGAATGATTCAACCCGGGCAATCTTGCTGAATAAACCATGAAAAAACCAGGTTTGGCACCGTGTTGCAGAATGAATCTGTAGCATCCACCCTTCGACGGAGTCTATCCTGAATGGAGTGAGGGGCTCAGGATGGATGCCCTTTTCTATCTTAGAATTATGGATTTAAGACGCAATACAATTATCTCAAAATCGAAGAGTTGTCCATGCATAGAAGAGACACATGCGATGGTCCACCCTGAGCGGAATCGAAGGGTGCGCTGCTGGAACCGGATTGATTTAGCCCCTTAAGGCTTGTTCAAAATCCCCTATAATATCCTCCGTTGCCTCAATGCCAACGGAGACCCGGATCAAGCCGTCCGTAATACCCAGCCTTCTACGATCCTCCGGCAGCATACCTGAATGTGATGTAGTTGCAGGCCGCGTTACGAGCGTCTCAACTCCGCCAAGGCTCGGCGCGTGGATCGAAAGACTGGCTCTTTCGATAAATCTCCCGGCCGCCGGCAAGCCGCCTTTCAGCTCAAAGCTCAACATCCCGCTGAAACCGTCAAATAGTTCCCGCGCTCTAAGGTGCCGGGGATGGCTTTCGAGGCCCGGATAATTCACCGTGGCGACCGCAGGATGCTTCTCCATAAATCTGGCGATGTCGAAGGCGCTTTTATTCTGGTATTTCACACGCAGCGATAATGTTTTTATGCCGCGATGGAGCAGAAAACAGGCGTGAGGATCGAGGGTCCCGCCCAGACGGTTCAGCTTGTGCGTTACTTTTTCAATCAACTCCGCCCCGCCGATAGCCGCACCGGCAACAATATCCGAATGACCGTTCAGGTACTTGGTGCAGCTATGCAGCGAAATATCGAAACCCCATTCCGCAGGCCGAAAATTCACGGGACTGGCGAAGGTATTATCGATGAACGAAACCAGCAGATTAATCCTGGCAAAATCTACCACCGCCCGGAGATCGGCGACCTGCATCAGTGGATTCGTCATGGTTTCCACGTAAATGGCCTTGGTACTAGCCCTCAGCTTTTTCTTCCAGGAATCCGGGTCATCGGCATCGATAAAATCATATTCAATGCCAAAGGTGGGGAGATCTTTGGTGATGAAATCATGCGTGCCGCCATAGAGTGTATCCTGGATTAACAAATGATCGCCGGCAGAAAGCACGGAAAGCAATGAGGTCGTGATGGCGGCCATACCGCTGCCGGTAACCAGGGCCGCCTCGGCATTTTCGGCTGCGGCCAGCTTTTTGTGGAGTACCGCGTGGTTTGGCGTATTATTCAGGCGAATGTACTTGATTTCGTGGTAGCTGGTCTCGCCGGCGAATTCAAAATTGGCTGATTGAAATATGGGCATGCTCACGGCGCCGCCAACGCGGGGCTCGGGTTCACCGGCATGGATAAGTTTGGTCTCGAGATTTTTAAACGATTCGGCCATGAATGGATCCTCCCATTGTCTCACAGGGCAAGAATTCAACAGTTTTCGAGCTTGGTAAAGAATTTGTTTGATCGTCAATATACAACTTCATTGGGCAGTAATTCAATCAATAAGTTCTGTGGTCGTTGGATCAGGCACATAACTTCACCACGAGCACATAGATGTGTGGCAACTCCTCTCCAGCGGCGCTTTCCCTTCGAAAAATTCAGTAGAATCCTATCACCACAATTAGCGGTTCAATCTCGCCATCAGGCAAGAAAGAGTATGTCGCAATCGATTAATTCTTTGAAATCAAAACTCCCCTTCCGTATATTGTAGGCTAAATATTCGAAGGGATGATCATTTACCATCAACATCAATTGAGCACGCTTTATTCTGAAATTCAAAAGCGAATGTCTGCGAGAGTTATCAGTGTTTTCATTCTGACTCTGTCCTGTCTCTGCCAAGGCACGGAGTCTCAAGCCCAGCTCAGTCTGTCGCTTTTGGAAAATACCATCGAGCGGATTCACCCGGTCCCGTCCATTACACATGACTCATTAACAGCAAGGCTGGCTACCGGGGATTCCGTCTTGTTCGTGTTGTTTGACACGCGCAGTCAGGAGGAATATGAGACCAGTCATATTCGAAAAGCCATTCGCCTGGATCCGGAAATCTCTCCTGAAGATTTCGAAAAAGCTTACGCAAAAATGATAAGGGACAAACAATTGGTTTTTTATTGTTCAGTCGGCTACCGAAGCTCGGCTTCCATTCAGCGCCTGAAGGATTCGGCTCTCAAAGCAAAGGCTATTGCGTTGCTCAACCTACGGGGAGGCATTTTCCGGTGGTACAACGAAAACAACCCCGTCGTAAACAGTGACGGAATCACAGACGAGATCCATCCCTATTCTTCGGCATGGGGCTTCTTGATCAAAAAACGGAAAAAGGATTAAGCAGCCACTGAGGCACGGAGGTCACGGAGTAATTCGCTATTCTCAGTGTTCTCCGTGACTCTGTGGCATAAGTCTTTTGTTACTCGTGTTCGTTCGTGGCAAAAAAAGCAACCGAATCAACAATAGGTAATGGAGAATGAAATGTCCATACTAATCATCGTTGTTTCTCTCACTCTTTTGATCTCCGCTGCTTGTTCCCTCTTTGAAGCGGTGCTCTATTCAACCAGGATGGGAACGCTGGAGGCGGAAAAATCCAAACGGGGCAGCCTGGCCAACCGGTTCATTGCCATGAAAGAGAGAATCGCAGTCCCAATTGCCGCGATTTTGATATTGAATACGATTGCCAATACTGCCGGTGCTACTCTTTCCGGAATGTATGCCACGAGTGTTTTCGGCGCGAGCGTTGTGCCCTTGTTCTCTATCGGACTGACTTTGGGAATTCTGTTTTTTTCTGAAATCATGCCCAAGACGGTCGGTGTGGTTTACTGGCGAAATTTGTGGTACATGATTGCCTGGCCGCTGACGATCCTGAAATTCGCGCTTTATCCTGCCATTTACGTAACACAAAAGTTCACCAACCAACTCACCAAAGGCCGGAAAACCTTTGCTATCACAGAGGATGAAATCCTCGCAATGGTCAAACTAGGCGCGCGCGAGGGCGAGATCTCCGATCAGGAGAGCGAGATGGTGCGAAACATCATCCATCTGGAGGACAGGAAGGTCCGTGAGATTATGACGCCCCGCACGAAGATGTTTGCCCTTGCGGAGAATCTAGCCTTGATAGAGGCGGCAGACCAGGTAGAAGGAAAAGGCCACAGCCGCATTCCTATATATAAGGAAGAGATCGATCATATAACCGGATATGTGCTGTTGCAGGAAATTCTTTCCAAAGGCGCAATCCAACAATCCGATTCACCCTTACAGGAAATTGCCAACAGAATGGACTTTGTGCCGGACTCGATAAACTGCCTGAGCCTGCTGACCAAATTCCTGAAAAACCGGATTCAAATATCGATAGTAACAGACGAGCATGGCGGCGTGGCAGGACTGGTTACCTTGGAAGATCTAATCGAGACAGCGCTAGGGACAGAGATCGTAGATGAGACGGATAGGGAGGTGGGTTAGGAGGGGGAGAACAAAGCGAGCCCATCCTCATACCCAATTCAAGGTTCATATAACTGTTAAGGTGCTTGCT